>NZ_JACSMT010000001.1:0-227499 GCF_018618815.1 Exiguobacterium sp. s128
TAAACGGCTTGAGTCCGCTGGAATTCAGGGCTCAAGCCGTTTAAAAGATTTTTATTATTTCGCCTGTCTACTTGACGGGGAGCAGTTCAGAAGACGGACTTTCGATTATTCGTATTGTCGATCAAGAAGCGGTTCGTTCTCGTTCTCGTTTGACCATCCACATCCGGAACCGATAGATTCCGAGAATGACGACCATCGCAAGCAAGACTTCAGGAATCGGCCATGTCCAAAAGACAAGTGTTAAGGCTGCAGAGAAGACAGCCAACAGCAGATAGACAATGAGTGATTTCCACCACGCTAACTCTTTCGCAAAACCTAATTTAAAAACGATTAACGTCAAGATGACGACCGTAATCATCAGCGCATTAAAACCAGCACTTAGATTATTCGGGTCACTTCCTACGCCGACTAACTTCGCGACGGCAGGAATATCATATTTCGAGAAATCAGACGCAACGGCAGGTTGTGCAGTCATTGCCAGTCCCCCTTACGTGTTAAGAGCTCAGTCTTTACCAAGACGACGACGCTTGTCTTGCTTTTCACGTTCGTTCTTGTTCAAGACTTGCTTACGAAGACGAACAGATTGTGGTGTAATCTCACAATACTCATCTTCATTCAAGAATGTTAATGATTCTTCAAGTGAGAAGACACGTGGACGTTTAAGAACGTTTGTTGTATCTTTCGCAGATGCACGCATGTTCGTCAACTGTTTGGCTTTAACGACGTTAACGGCGAGATCGACGTCACGGTTACATTCCCCGATGATCATTCCTTCGTATACTTCAAGGCCTGGCTCGATGAAGATCGTTCCGCGGTCTTCGAGTGCAGAGATCGCGTACGCAGTCGCTTTACCAGCTTCGATTGAAACCATAACACCGCTACGACGTCCACCGATATCCGCGTTAATGAACGGACGGTATTCTTCGAATGTGTGGTTCATGATTCCGTATCCGCGTGTTGCAGACAAGAATTCGTTCCGGTATCCAATCAATCCACGTGAAGGGACGATGAATTCCATTTTTGTTTGTCCGTTATCCATTGTTTGCATGTTCGTCAGTTCACCTTTACGGAGACCGATCGATTCCATGACACCACCTGTATACTCTTCAGGTGTATCAATGACAACGCGCTCGAACGGCTCAACTTTTACGCCGTCTTCAACCTTGATGATTACCTGCGGTTTAGATACTTGAATTTCGTATCCTTCACGGCGCATGTTTTCAATCAAGATACCGAGGTGAAGCTCACCACGGCCAGATACGATCCAGCGGTCTGGTGAATCTGTGTTTTCGATCCGAAGCGAAACGTCTGTTTCAAGCTCTTTTTCAAGACGCTCTTCGATTTTACGCGAAGTGACGAGGTCACCTTCACGACCAGCGAATGGCGAGTTGTTGACGATGAACGTCATTTGAAGAGTCGGCTCATCAATACGAAGCAATGGGAGTGGATCGACGTGTGAAGTCGGGCAAACCGTTTCACCAACGTTGATGTCTTCCATCCCTGCGATCGCGATCAAATCTCCAGCTTTCGCTGCTTCGATTTCGACACGTTTTAGACCGAAGTAACCAAATAGTTTCGTTACACGGAAGTTTTTGATTGATCCATCAAGTTTAGAAAGCGAAACGCTATCTCCAACTTTGATTTCTCCACGGAAGACACGTCCCACTCCGATACGACCAAGGTAGTTATCGTAGTCAAGCATCGTAACTTGGAATTGTAATGGATCCATGCTGTTATCAACAGGAGCCGGAGTATGTTCAAGGATCAAGTCAAGAACGTTTGTAATTGTATCTTCTTGGTTTTCAAGTTCAGGGTCAAATGAACTTGAGCCGTTAACTGCCGATGCATAAACGACTGGGAATTCGAGTTGATCTTCGTCTGCACCAAGATCAATCAAAAGATCGACAACTTCGTCAACAACTTCGAGTGGGCGAACCATCGGCTTGTCAATTTTGTTGACGACGACGATTGGTTGTAACCCTTGCTCGAGTGCTTTTTTCAAGACGAAACGTGTTTGTGGCATACAGCCTTCACGTGCGTCAACGACGAGGATAACGCCATCCACCATACGCATGATCCGTTCCACTTCACCACCGAAATCGGCGTGACCTGGTGTATCAACGATGTTGATGCGTGTATTCTTGTAATCAATTGCTGTGTTTTTAGCAAGGATCGTGATTCCGCGCTCACGCTCGATATCATTTGAGTCCATTGCGCGTTCTTCGACTAGTTCATTCGCACGGAATGTTCCAGATTGTTTTAAAAGCTCATCGACGAGTGTCGTTTTACCATGGTCAACGTGGGCGATGATCGCGACGTTGCGTAAATCGTTTCTTACTACTGTTGTCATAGGTGTGTACCTCTTTCTGTTCATTTAAATAATCCACTAATACTTTCGGTCAACTTTATGAGTATAGCACAGGTTGACCAGTAGTTGGCAATCACTTCGATTTAAGCTGACAGCGAAAGCCTTTTCATTGTCTACGATTCACGCTAAACTAAAGATGTACTCATGTAAATCGAGGGGGAAACGACAGATGCGGATTCTTTTTCTACTATTAGCCATCATCGCAGTTGGTTCGATGGCTGCAATCGGTATTTTTATCGCAGAACAAAATGTAGTCATGATTTTCGTCTCATTCCTTTTGACGATCGGTACGATGGGGCTTGGTTTCGTCTTAAAAGCCCGTCTCCGGAAACAAGCTTAAAACGTCCTCCTGGGGCGTTTTATTTTTGAACATACGTCAACACGTCGGAAACAAACACGTGACTTCCTGCAAGAACACTTGTCTGTTCAAGAAATGTCATCGCGTCCCCCTCGATCGTTCCAACACGTCCACCTAATTCTTCGATCAGCACTTGACCACCTGCATAATCCCACGGCATGTTCCGCATCGTAATATAGCCATCTACCCGACCGGCAGCAATCCACGCCAATTCAAGAGAAGCTGCGCCAACCGCCCGCGTCCCGACTGCATCCCGAACGAGTGGGGCAAGCAATGCCGGATCAATCCGACGATTCGCCGTCACCCATGTCGCATTCATACAGACAATCGCTTCTTTGACCGGCCGCTCGACAAGAGGAGCAAGACGGATCCCATTTTCATAGGCCCCTTGCCCTTTGATGGCGTGAAACATCTCATCTGCCATCACATCATAGACAAATCCATACCGTAACTCACCCTCCACCATGATGGCGATTGAAATCGCAAATAGACGTTTTTGACGAATGAAGTTCATCGTCCCGTCAATCGGATCAACAAACCAAATCGTTCCGTCCAATGTCTCCGGACGTGCTATTCGCCCTTCTTCGCCATAAATGAGATGATCCGGATATTTATCTAGGATGCCCTTGATCAATAGATCTTCGACATGTTGATCAATTTCCGTGACAAGATCACTTTTATTCGTTTTTTCTTCTATATGATACGCCTGATCCATTTTTTGGCGGATATACTTACCTGCCCGTTTCATTAGATCGATTGCATGTAACTCAATCCCTTGCATCTATCTCACCCCTTCAGTCTGTTCAAGATCGTTCTACTGTAATAGTAACAAAAAAAATCAACCAACGAAAAGTTTCGCTGGTTGATCATGGCATTATTTTATTTTAGGTTATTTTATTTTTAATAGGGACAACCTTGTTTATGCTTCAAGACGCACCATCTCTTGACGATATTTCTCAAGGCGTTCCTTACTCGCACCCATTGCTTCCATATCACTCGCTACGATCGCATCGTGCAACGTCGCAAGTTCATAATCGATTTCAAGGCGCAATACAGGAATGCGTTTTTCTGCATCTTTTCTTTTGTATGCTTCTATTACTTGTTTCACAGTAACCACACTCCTTCGCGGGATAAAAAACTGACTCAGTTATCAGACAATTGCGACTAATTAGTGGATTGAATCCATAATAGTACGATTTAACTTAGATGTAAAGGATCTATTTTTAATTTTTACAGTTGTACGATATCGTCTTGTATGTAGTATATAACCAGTTTTTGTTTTTTCTAAACAAGAAAGCAGCTCTTTCCCCTAGAAACCCAGGAGGAAAAGCCGCTCTCAAAAATTAGTTTGAAGTTCTCACTATTTTTTTAGATCTACACTTCTTATTTTTTCAAACGTAAGAGGGACTGTTCTTGTTTTCTAGCTTGTTGTACGGCCCGATAACTTGAACATCCGGTCTCTTCGAAATAAAACTGGTCCAATTGTTTTTCTTCTGATTTTGAATTGACAATCGTTTTAAAAGCTTGATAAGCATTTAAAAAAACACCGCGGTCGACCCCTTTTTCGTAGACCTCTTCTACGACATTAAAAAAATGAATGACTGTAACGATTTCTTCTGTCGACCAGTCCGAATTAATCGGATAATTGACTGCCATTATGACACTTCCTTTCTTGACGCTTCCTATTTTACAACGAAATCGAAGATAAAACAGTTGCAACCTCATGAAAACTTGTTATAGTTAGCTTGTTTGATTGTATTTTTATTCGGTTTTAAGGGGGGAAATCTGGTGCAAACAAAAAGCTTAACACAGCTCGATACACCTTTATTCGATGCGTTACTTGCGCATGCGAAACGTCAACCAATTCAATTTCATATTCCTGGTCATAAAAATGGTCAAGGAATGGATCCTGCTTTTCGATCATTCATCGGTCAGAACGCGCTCGATATCGATTTGATCAATATCGCTCCGCTCGATGATCTCCATCATCCAAAAGGAATCATCAAAGATGCCCATCGTCTTGCGGCCCAAGCCTTTCATGCAGACGAAACATTTTTCTCTGTTCAAGGAACCTCAACAGCAATCATGGCAATGATCATGAGTGTCGTTGGTCCCGACGACAAAATCCTTGTTCCTCGAAATGTGCATAAATCGGTCATGTCGGCTATCGTTCTTTCTGGAGCGCACCCGATTTTCATTCACCCTGAGTTTGATGAAATGTTTGGTATCGCGCATGGCATTACGCCAAGTGCGGTCGAACGTGCACTCAGCCTCCACCCAGATACAAAAGCTGTCCTCGTCATCAACCCGACATATTTCGGCGTTGCAGGTGACCTAGAAAGTATCGTCTCCCTTGCTCATAGCAAAGGGATACCGGTGCTTGTCGACGAAGCCCACGGCGTTCATATCGCATTCCATGATGATATGCCGTTATCTGCGATGCAAGCAGGTGCTGATCTTGCAGCAACGAGTGTTCATAAATTAGGTGGGTCTTTGACAGGGAGCTCCGTCTTGAACGTCCGACGTGGTCTTGTCTCGCCAGACAAAGTCCAAGCCGTCCTCTCGATGCTGACGACGACTTCCACTTCTTATTTGTTATTAGCATCACTCGACTGTGCCCGTCGTCACCTCGCGATCAACGGTGAGGCGATGAACCGTCGTGCACTTGAACTTGCTACCCGGATGCGGATGGGCTTAGCGAAACTCCCTTACCTTGCTGTTTTTGGGGAGTCCGATTTGCATTCGAGTGCAACGTTCGCCTTTGATCCAACAAAAGTGTTGATTTCCGTCAAAGGACTTGGTATTTCCGGCCATCTCGTCGAAGAGTTTTTACGCGACGAACACCGCATCGAAGTGGAACTATCTGATTTGAACAATATTTTACTGATCATCACGTCTGGTGACTCAGAAGAAACGATTGACGCTTTGCTGACAGGAATGGCTGAACTGGTAGAGCGTCATCGTGATACAGGATCAAAAACCATTTCTCATTCCATCGTCTTACCAGACATCCCTGCACTTGCGCTCAGTCCACGCGATGCTTTTTATGAGGAGACGGAAACAATTCCGCTCGCAGACGCCGTCGGTCGGATTTCGGCAGAATTCATGATGGTGTATCCACCCGGAATCCCGATTTTTATTCCAGGTGAAATGATTACGACGGACAATCTAGCGTATATCAAAGAAAACATTGAAGCTGGTCTGCCTGTACAAGGATTAGAAGATCATACGCTTGAGACGATCAAAGTCATTCAACAATCCAATGCCATTCGGTAATCAGAACTACCGTAAAAACCCCGCAAGTGCGTATGCACTGCGTGATTTTTTAATCAGCCTGTTCATAACTTGGGACATAGGGCAAAAGGGTCGCTAAAAAGTCACCGACAACACTTGTATCGATTGGGTCGACATCGAGTAAGCGATGCAACGCCTCGTCATCCAGGACATCTTCGTGATCCAGTAAAGCCGCTCGTCCACTACTCAAGCTGACGACTAACATCTTACCGAAAAACTGACCCGTAAAGACAACGCCAAAATCATACCGCGCATGTTCCGTCGTCACGCCGATGAATCGAACTTTATCGATTTCTGAGACATGATACAGTTCTTCTAATGGTGACAATTGAGGTTCCATCGTGTCCCATCCTTTCTTTTTTATTCTTTTCCTGCTTTTACAGCAATCTAAACGATTCGACAAAAAAACCCTTAAGCGGTCGGCTCTCCGCTTAAGGGTTTTCAACTTATTTAATGATGTGGATTGGGCTTCCGATAGCCACTTCAGCTGTTTCCATTGCGATTTCACCGAGTGAAGGGTGCGCATGGATTGTCAAAGCGATATCTTCCGCAGTCATTCCAGATTCGATTGCGAGTCCCATCTCAGCGATCATGTCAGATGCACCTGTACCAGCGATTTGAGCACCAATCAAGAGATTGTCAGACTTACGCGTGATCATTTTCAAGAAGCCATCTGGCTCGTTGAGCGCAAGCGCACGACCATTCGCAGCATATGGGAATTTAGAAGCGAGGTAATCAAGACCTTCTTCTTTTGCTTGTGCTTCTGTATAACCAACTGTTGCAAGTTCTGGATCCGTGAAGACAACAGCAGGAATTGCGCTGTAATCAAGGTAAGCCGGATGTCCAGCAGCAGCTTCTGCAGCAATTTTAGCTTCGAATGAAGCTTTGTGCGCAAGTGGTGGTCCAGGAACGATGTCACCGATTGCATAGATGTTTTCGTTCGACGTACGGCATTGATCGTCGATTTCAACAAGTCCACGTTCGCTGACTTTAACTTCTGCCATTTCAAGACCAAGATCAGATGTGTTCGGGCGACGACCAACTGTGACGAGGACGTAATCCGCTTCAACAGTTTGTGTTTCACCTTTGACTTCAAACGTGACTTTCACGCCTTCTTCTGTCTCTTCGACACTTTGTGCAAGTGCTTCGTTGTGAATCGTGATGTTTCCTTTTTGTTTGAGCTTTTTCTTGACGACTTGTGTCATTGCCGGCTCAAAACCAGAAAGGATATCTTTTGTACCTTCTAAGATGACAACTTCCGTGTCGAAGTTAGCATACGCTGTACCAAGTTCCATTCCGATGTATCCGCCACCGATGACGATGAGTTTTTTCGGAAGTTCAGGAAGGTTCAATGCGCCTGTTGAAGAAAGGACACGTTTTGACCATTTGAACGCTGGAAGTTCGATTGGCGTCGAACCTGTTGCGATGATACATTTTTTGAATTTGTAAGGTGTTGAAGAATCTTCGTTGATGATACGGACTGTATCTTCAGATTGGAAGTACGCTTCCCCTACGACTGTCTCAACATTGTTACCTTTAAGAAGGCCACCAACGCCACCAGTTAATTTGTTAACAACGGACTGTTTCCAAGATTGAACTTTAGAGAAATCGACTGCAACGTTCTCAGACGTGATTCCCATTGAATCCGAACCTTTTGCATGTTGGAAGTTATGTCCTGCTGTAATCAATGCTTTTGACGGGATACAACCGACGTTCAAACACACACCACCGACGTTTTCACGTTCGACGACTGTTACTTTAAGTCCAAGTTGCGCACCGCGGATTGCAGCGACGTAACCACCAGGGCCAGCCCCGATTACGAGTAAATCTGTTTCTTGTGCGAATTCACCTACTACCATTGCTTATCCCTCCATAATGAGAAGTTGTGGGTCGTTCAACAAACGTTTAACCAAGTTAAGCGCGTTTTGTGCTGTAGCACCATCAATGAGACGGTGGTCAAAGCTGAATGACAATGCGAGTACTGGTGCTGCAACGATTTCACCGTTTTTAACAACCGCTTTTTCAGCGATACGGCCAATACCGAGGATAGCTACTTCTGGGTGGTTGATGACAGGTGTGAACCATTGTCCACCAGCAGAACCGATGTTAGTGATCGTGATTGATCCACCTTTCATCTCTTCACCAGACAATTTACCTTCGCGTGCTTTACCAGCAAGATCATTGATGTTGTCTGCTAATGCGAAGATCGATTTACGATCTGCATCTTTGACGACAGGAACAACAAGACCATTGTCTGTATCTGCTGCGATACCGATGTTGAAGTAGTTTTTGTAAACGACTTCTTCGTTCACGTCATCGATTGATGCATTGATCGCAGGGTATTTTTTAGCTGCTGCTGTCAACGCTTTGACGACGAACGGAAGGTAAGTCAATTTCGTACCTTGTGCTGCCGCAACTTCTTTGAAGTTTTTACGGAGAGCCACAAGATTCGTCACGTCTACTTCATCCATCAACGTTACGTGTGGTGCTGTGTGTTTCGAGTTAACCATTGCTTTTGAAATCGCTTTACGGATTCCTTTGATCTTCTCACGCGTTTCGAGCTCGGGTTGAGCTGCGACATACGGTTTCACTTCAGATTTAGCAGCTGAAGCTTGTGCAGCTGGTGCTTTTTCTTCTGCTGCTGGTGCAGTTGAAGATTGTCCACCGTTTGCGAATGCATCGATGTCTTCTTTGACGACACGACCGTTGTCACCAGAACCTTGAACTTCGCGGATGTCGACACCTTTTTCACGTGCGTACTTACGTACTGATGGCATCGCGATGACGCGTTCTGATTTATGGATTTGGACTTCTGTTGGTTTGTCTTCGACTTTTTTGTCTGTGTCTTGGACATCTTTCGCATTATCTGCCGCTTTAGGCTGCTCGACCGCTTCTTCAGAAGGAGCAGAACCTTCGCCTTCAACTTCGAACGTGATCAACACGTCGCCAACAATGGCAACAACACCTTCGTCTACTTTTACTTCTTTGACAGTACCGTCAACTGGTGACGGGATTTCAACGACAGCTTTATCGTTTTGGACTTCTAGAAGGATATCATCTTCTTTGATTGTGTCGCCTGCTTTAACGAACCACTTTACGATTTCACCTTCATGAATACCCTCACCGATATCTGGTAATTTGAATTCAAATAAACCCATTTGAATTAGCCTCCTTTTATTTCACTCTTCAAAGTCGATTGTTATCTTTAAAACGGAAGCAAGGAGAGAATTGCCTCTCTCCTTTCTCCGATATACGCTTAGAAATTGTAAACTGTTTTCACTTTTTCAACGATATCTTTGTGGTCTGGGAGCCATGCATCTTCACCTTGTGCAAACGGGAAGATCGTGTCAGGAGCCGTCACACGAAGGATTGGTGCTTCAAGATCAAGGATTGCGCGCTCTTGAATTTCAGTTGCGACCATTGCAGCCACACCTGCTTGTTTTTGTGCTTCTTGAACGACGACAACACGGTTCGTTTTCTTGACTGACGCAACGATTGTGTCGATGTCGATCGGGCTGATTGTCATCAAGTCGATGATTTCAACGCTGATGTTCTCTTTTTCGAGTTCTTCAGCTGCTTTAAGTGACGCGTGAACCATTGCACCGTACGTCACGATTGTAACATCCGTACCTTCACGTTTGATGTCAGCTTTTCCGAGTTCGATCGTGTAATCGCCCTCTGGTACCTCGCCGCGGAATGAACGGTATAGTTTCATGTGCTCAAGGAAAACAACTGGGTCGTTATCACGGATGGAAGCAATCAAAAGACCTTTTGCATCATATGGAGTTGAAGGGATGACGACTTTAAGTCCTGGTGACTGAGCCATTAATCCTTCCAAGTTATCTGCATGAAGCTCAGGTGTCTTAACGCCACCACCGAATGGTGAACGGATTGTGACAGGTGCATTGTACGTGCCGCCTGAACGGTAACGTAAACGTGCGAGTTGTGCCGCTACAGAATCAAATACTTCGAATACGAAACCAAAGAATTGGATTTCCATGATTGGACGGAAACCAGTTAAGCTGAATCCGACTGCAAGACCACCAATACCAGATTCGGCAAGTGGTGTATCGAAGACACGGTCTTCGCCTAATTCGTCTTGAAGACCTTCTGTCGCACGGAATACCCCACCGTTTTTACCGACGTCTTCACCGAACAAGAGAACTTGCTCGTCGCGTTTCATCTCGACGCGCATTGCGTCAGTGATCGCTTGGATCATCGTCATTTGTGCCATGGGTTATTTCGACTCCTTTGCTGTATACTCATCAAGCTGCTCTTGCAGGTTTTGTGGTAACTTTTCAGCCATCACGTTGATGAAGTCTGTTACTTTTTGTTTTGGTTCTTTATCTGCTTGAGCAAGCGCTTCTTTTACGTCCGCTTTCGCTTGTTCGATCACTTCGTTTTCTTTGTCTTCGTTCCAAAGACCTTTTGTTTCCATGAAGGCACGGAAACGAACGAGTGGATCTTGTGCTTGGTACTCATCGTCCATATCTTTTGTACGGTAACGTGTTGGATCATCACCAGCAAGTGTATGTGGTCCGTAACGATATGTTAGTGTTTCGATCAATGTCGGTACACCGTTCAGTGCTTCGACGCGTGCTTGTTTTGTTGCTGCGTAAACCGCAAGAACGTCCATACCGTCAACTTGGATTCCGTTGATACCGGCTGCAACAGCTTTTTGCGCGATTGTTTTCGCCATCGATTGTTTTTCAACCGGTGTCGAAATCGCAAAACGGTTGTTTTGGACAACGAAGATTGCAGGTGCTTTAAACGCTCCAGCAAAGTTCATACCTTCGTAGAAATCACCTTGTGACGCTCCGCCATCACCTGTGTATGTGATCGCAACTTGTTTTTTGCCACTTTTCTTAAGACCGAGCGCAACACCAGCAGCCTGCACGATTTGTGCACCGATGATGATTTGCGGCATTAAGACGTTGACACCTTCAGGAATCTTACCACCTGTAATGTGTCCACGAGAGAACAAGAACGCTTTATAAAGTGGGAAACCATGGAAGACCATCTGTGGAATATCACGGTATCCAGGAAGAATCCAATCATCTTTATCTAATGCAAATTGTGTACCGATCATTGAAGCTTCTTGTCCTGCGACTGGCGCATAAAAACCAAGACGTCCTTGACGGTTGAGTGAGATTGCACGTTGGTCCCAAATACGTGTGTAGACGAGACGACGCATTAATTCCGTAAGTTCTTCATCTGAAAGATCTGGCATCGCGTCTTTGTTGACGACTTCACCTTTCTCATCCAGAATGCGGAATGTTTCAAAGTTTTCTTCCACGTTTTTAAACATGTTTAAGTTCATCTTTTCACCTCATCCTTTCACTGTGCTCAGCGAAATATTCCTCTGACTGACTTGCTCACATACGAATAGTGTTCAAAAAATGAAGTCCCGTATGACCTTTTCTTGAACATATATCTGTGTACCTATCCAGTTGAGTAAACTGTATTAACATGACGAGACATGAATGCATGTCTTGTTCATTACGTTACAAGTATAAAACTCTAACACCTATAAAATCAAAGGAAATGTTTTATTTTTTTTAGCAAACCCTCTTGTGAAATCAATCACATTATAAGAACGTTGTCACTTCTGTACTATTCAACTATCTACCCCTGTGTTAGTTATTAATATTCCTCCTTTGTTATGCTATAATTTTTTTAGATGAAAGGGGGGCTGTTCATGATTACCATGAATGAGATCGTTCGAGAAGATGTACCTTCACTTCACGAACGATCGGTCGATGTTACCTTCCCACTCAGTGAGGAAGATAAAGAAACGATGCGTCTCATGATGGAGTATTTATCCAACAGTCAAGACGATGAGTTAGCAGAAAAATATGATTTGCGTAGCGGGATCGGATTAGCTGCACCTCAAATCGGGGTCAATAAACGGATGTTCGCGGTTCGCCTACAGGATGGAGAGGACTTACTCGAGTTCGGAATCTATAATCCTAAAATCATCAGCCACTCCGTGGAACAAACGTATTTAGCCGGCGGTGAAGGATGTTTATCCGTTGACCGTGAAGTGGAAGGTCACGTGCCACGCTATATGCGTATTACCCTGTCTGGCATCGATCATAACGGAAATCCCATAAAATTAAGATTAAAGGGATTAAAAGCCGTGGTTTGCCAACATGAATACGATCACTTAGATGGAGTCATGTTTTATGACCGCATCGATGCAAAAGAACCATTTAAGGACTACGGATCACCGCTCTAAGCGGGGTTCCCCCTCAAAAAAAGACATTCCCACGATGTGGAAATGTCTTTTTTGATTTATACTTCCATGATGATCGGCATGACCATCGGATGACGTTGTGTTTTTTCTGTCAAATAAGGTGTCAACGTGTCGTTGATGACTTGCTTGATGTCCGTCCATTTTGTGTTACGATTCGCAAGCGACTGTTCAAGTGACCGTTTCAAGAGGCGTTCAGCATCTTTGATCAAGTTTCCTGATTCGCGCATATAGACGAATCCGCGTGAGATGATATCCGGTCCGGAAACGAGACGATTGGTTTTCGAATCCAGTGTCACGACGACGACGACGAGTCCTTCTTCTGAAAGAATACGGCGGTCACGCAGGACGATATTCCCAATATCTCCAATTCCTTTTCCATCTACATAGACGGCATTTGCTTGGATTTTCCCAGTGATGGCTGCCGCATTGGCATCAAGCGCCAAGACTTCACCATTATCCATGACAAAACAATTTTCTTCCGGAACACCAGCGTCCATCGCAAGCGACATATGTTTCTTGAGCATCCGATACTCACCGTGGATCGGCATGAAGTATTTTGGTTGCAACAGACGAAGCATTAATAGCTGTTCTTGCTGGCTACCGTGACCCGACGTATGGATATCATTTAACTTCCCGTACATGACGTCTGCACCTGCTTTATAGAGCTGGTTAATCGTTTTACCGACTGAGACGACGTTCCCCGGAATCGGAGACGACGAGAAGATGACGAGATCATCCGGAATGATTGAAATTTGGCGGTGTGTCCCGTTTGCGATCCGACTAAGTGCTGCCATCGGTTCCCCTTGTGATCCGGTGCAAAGAATCGTTAATTCGTTTGACTTATACCGTTTCATTTCATTTGGTTCGATGATGGTGCCTTTTGGTGCTTTGATGAAATCAAGCTCCTGCCCAATCATCATGACTTTATCCATACTACGTCCGAAGACAACGATTTTTCGACCAGCTTCGACAGACGCATTGACAACTTGTTGCAGACGATAGATGTTTGAGGCAAAGGTCGCGAAGATGATGCGACCTTCTGCTTTACGGAAGATGTTTGAGATCGTATCCCCGACCACGCGCTCACTCATTGTAAAGCCTTCAATCTCTGCATTCGTTGAATCAGATAACAGACAGAGGACACCCTCCTTGCCGAGTTCCGCCATCTTCGTTAAGTCAGCAGGTTCTCCGACAGGTGTGAAATCAAACTTAAAGTCACCGGTATGGACGATATTTCCTTGTGGCGTCTTGACGACGACTCCAAACGAGTTTGGAATCGAGTGTGTCGTCCGGAAAAACGAGATACTCGTTTTGCGGAACTTGATGATTGAATCTTCATCGATCTCATGAAGTTCAGTCGTCCGTAACAAGCCATGTTCTTCAAGCTTCACTTTAATGAGACCAAGCGCAATCTTTCCTGCATAAATCGGTAGATTGACTTGCTTGAGTAAAAACGGCAGACCGCCGATATGGTCTTCGTGACCGTGGGTGATGAAGACACCTTTTACTTTCTCTTTGTTTTTGATCAAGTACGTATAATCCGGGATGACATAATCAATCCCAAGCAATTCATCTTCCGGGAACATGACACCAGCATCAATGACGATGATTTCGTCCTGGAATTGAACGACGTATGTGTTTTTCCCGATTTCTCCTAAACCGCCGAGTGCGAATACGGCTGCTTGATGGTTTTTAACGAACTTCATGCGAACGTTTCAACCTTGTAATCCGGACTCAGTTGTTCATACTCGAGGAATTCTCCACTTACTTCACGGATGAATTCAACATTGATGTCTTTGATGAGATGATCAATCGCTGTTCGCACTTCACGAATGTTCTCTCCTTCAACGTACATTACTTCTGTCCGTTCCCGTACCGGGGCTTCCGAACGAAGCGGTTGATAAAATACTTTAAAAATCATGTTTAGCAACTCCTTATCAGTCCATTGTTTTTTGTCCTTAGATTAGTATACACGATATCCTACTATTTTTTCATCCTATTCCTAATCCAAGGTCTGCGTAAACGTCAACGCTATGCTATAATTCCACATGTATCCGGCTGAACAGCCAATTAAAAAGAGAAGGTGAAACCATGGCAAATCAGAAAGTCGTCTTTTTCGATATCGATGGAACCTTACTTCACGATGGTCATTTCGTTCCCGAGTCGACCAAACTAGCAATCAAACAATTACAAGAAAATGGCGTGTATGTCGCCATCGCGACAGGACGTGGTCCCGCAATGTTGTCAGGTGTACGTGAACTACTTAACATCGACACGATCATTGGTTATAACGGACAAATCGTTGTCCATCAAAATGAAATCATCTATAAACGGCCCCAACCGACTGCAGATCTTGAACACTTGACGGCTCGAGCACATAAAAATGGACATACGCTTGTCTATCTAGGGGAAAATCAAGGATTCTCAACGAAACCTTCTGACCAGTTGGTCCAAGAATCATTAGGAAAACTCGATATTCCCTTACCCGCTTTTCATGAACAGGCATTTTTGACGCATGACGTCTTTCAAACGCTCGTCTACTGTACAGCAGAAGAAGAAGCTGAATACGTCCAAAACTATCAAGCATTCGACTTCATTCGTTGGCATCCTCACGCAATGGATGTCATCAATGTCGGTTCGTCAAAAGCAGATGGTATCAAACAATTCTTGAAACTGACGAACATACGACGTGAAGATACGTTTGCGTTTGGCGACGCCTTAAACGATTTAGAGATGTTACGCTACGTCGGAACAGGTATCGCGATGGGCAATGGGCTTGCTGAAACAAAAGCGGCAGCTGATTTTGTCACCAAACACATACTAGAAGATGGCATCGCCCATGGATTAAAAGAGTTTCAATTGATTTGAATCACGACTAAAAAGGCCGAGGAACAGCTCCTCAGCCTTTTTTTGTTTTCAATTTTTCACTTTGTGAATGGCGCGTTCTAATCGATCCAAGTCATCATTCTCACCGATGACGACAAGATAATCACCTTTTTCGATCAGTTCGTCTGCCTGAAGCGAAATCATGACATTTTCACCACGTTTGATCGCCACGACGTTTGCACCATACTTACTTCGTAGATCCAGATCAATCAACGTTTGATTCGCCATCCGGTCACTGACTTTAATCTCAACGATGGAGAACTCTTGTGAGAGATCAAGGTAGTCCAAAATATTCGAACTCATCAATCCGTTTGCAATCCGGACTCCCATATCGCGCTCCGGATGGACGATGAAGTCCGCTCCGATTTTTCGTAGAACCTTTTCATGGTAATCATTCGTCGCCTTGACGGTAATCGATTGTACGCCAAGTTCTTTTAAAATCAACGTCGTCAAAATCGACGCTTGGATGTTTTCACCAATCGCAACGATGACATGGTCAAAATTTCGAATCCCAAGACTCTTCAAGACATTCTCATCGGTCGTATCAGCAATGACCGAATGCGTGGCAATTCCCATGTATTCGTTGACACGTTCCTCATCTGAATCAATCGCTAACACATCATATCCATTCTTCGATAATTCCCGGACAATCGATCCCCCAAACCGTCCTAAACCGATTACTGCAAACTCTCCATTCATGGTCAGCTCTCCTTCACAATTCTGCTTCAGTAGTAGTGTAACTGATTCACTTCTAAAATACTACGAACGTATTGACGATGGGGTTTCCATTCATACGGGATGGCGAAATCCACGTCAGGATCAACAAAAAAACGCGTAATCCACTGAAAGGATTACACGTCCGTATGATGCGATTTGTTGGATACGTCACTTGGCTTTTTTTCCACTGACATAGTCGTTATCAAATAAGAATAAGCGAAGAATCAAGTACAAGGCTGGAATCAATAAGAGGAGTCCAAAGATGAAGACGACAACAAGTGCCGTCGCCATCGTTTCGTTTACGACAGCTTTATTGATATCGATATACGGATAGAGGATATACGGCAGATGCGTATAACCATATCCGAACCAGGCAACTCCGTACTGTGCCATGACGGCGATAAAGGCAATACCATAATTTTTTTTCAAATAAACAAGTGTGACGGCAACACAGAAGAATAAGAAGCTTGCCGCGAACCACCACCAGTTACCATTTAAGATGTTTTCATAATGCCAGGCCGCTTGATTTTTTAAACCGAAGAAGACTAACGCACAGACGACGATGGTTGGAATACTCCAAAACAATGCCCATTTCCGAATGAGCGGTGTGGCATTCTCATCCTTCGCCTTGTCCGCATAAAACAAGAGGAACATGGCACTGATGTAAAGGACGGAGACAATCGCAAGTGCGACGACCGTCCAGGAATAAAAGTTCGTGAACAGTTTCGTTCCGAGGAACTCGACCGTTTCGTTTGTCTTACGAATAAAACCACCTTGACTGATCGTCAGCGTCGTTGACATCGCAGCCGGAATCAACAGTCCGGTTGCTCCGTATAAGAACGTATAGAACATGCTGTCATTTGAGCCATAGTTCGCAAAGGCATAAAAACTACCGCGAATAGCGATCAAGACTAAGACGATTGATGCTGGAACAAGTAAAGCTGTTCCATAATAATACGCCGTATCCGGGAAAAACCCGACGAGTCCGACAAAGAAGAAGACGAAAAAGACGTTCGTCACTTCCCAGACTGGCGAAAGGTAACGTAAAATCAAACGGTTCGTCAGATGATCCCGTTTCGTATATTTTGAATAGAACGCATAAAAACCGGCACCGAAGTCAATTGAGGCAACGATGAGATATCCATAAAGGAACGTCCAAAGTACGGTTATTCCAAGTGTTTGAATGTCCAACTCGTTCCCTCCTTATTTATTGTCGTCTGCAAACATCGCTTCACCACGTGTATGATGGTCATCCGCGAGTTCTTTGCCGACAGGATTATTTTTAAACATCCGGAGCAGGACGATCGTACAGATCGTTCCAAGCAACAGGTAAAGCAAACTGAATAAGATGAGCATTGGTCCGACGGCGGTTGACGTCGTCGCCGCATCGGCCGTTCTCATAATCCCATAGAGTGTCCATGGTTGGCGTCCGATTTCCGCATACATCCAACCGGCTTCGATCGAGACGATGGCGAGTGGTCCACCAATGAAAATACCACGTAATAACCACTTGTTATACGGATTCAATTTCTTAAGGCGGAACGCTAAGACGAACAAGGCTGAGATCGCCGCCAAATACATTCCGATTGATACCATGATATCAAAGAAATAATGGACAAACAGTGGAGCTTGATCTTCTTTTGCAAACTCATTTAATCCGATGACTTCCGTATCCGGTGCCCCACCTGCGAGAATCGATAACGCGTATGGAATCTTGACTGCACCTTTGATTTCATAACTTCCATCAGCTTGTTCATCTAAAATACCACCAAATATCAATTCGGCTTCGCTAGTCGTTTCAAAATGCCACTCCGCTGCTGCTAATTTTTCTGGTTGGTATTTCGCCAGGTATTTCCCTGAGAAATCACCTACGAGTGCTGTTGAGAAGGCAAAAATCAATCCAGCCATGACTGTTAAGCGAAGTGCTTTTTTATGATATGCCGTTTCAGCTGCAGACAACGTTTTTTTGCGTAGTAAATGGAACGCTGCAATCGCCGCTAAGATAAAGGCGACTGTCAAATAAGCGGAAACGATGACGTGCGTCGCTTTTGTTGGTGTCGCCGTATTGAACATCGCTTTTAATGGTTCGATTTGTGTCAATGTCCCATTGACGATTTTAAATCCTTCTGGTGAATTCATGAACGAGTTGACCGTCGTAATGAAAAATGCCGACAATGTCGCACCGATGACGACCGGAATCCCGATTAACCAGTGTAACCACGGGTTTTTGAATCGATCCCATGTATACAGATAAATCCCCAGGAAAATCGCTTCAAAGAAAAACGCGAACGTTTCCATGAATAATGGCAACGCAATCGTTTGACCGGCTACTTGCATCAAGGAAGGCCATAAAAGTGATAACTGCAATCCAATCGCGGTTCCTGTCACGACACCTACTGCTACCGTTACGATATAACCGCGCGTCCAGCGTCGAGCTAACAGAATATAATCTGGATCTTTTCGTTTAATTCCGATGTACTCGGCTGCGAGTACCATCAATGGAACCCCTACCCCAATCGTCGCAAAGATGATGTGGAATGCTAATGTGAGCCCTGTCAATAATCGACTGAGCATTACTGGATCATTGAACATGTGTATAGCCCCCTCTTTCTAAACGTACTTCTATATATTGTTTATATCCGTATCATAGAGAACATAATCATTTGTGTCTGTTCTTAATGTTTGATGTAACAAATTGTTCACATATACTCGTGATTTATTTCACAAAACGTTCGAAAACTGTTCCATTCCATAAAATGAAAGCCCTTTATCCGTTTTTTCATGAATAAAGGGCAGCTTGTCACGTATTTTGTTTAGACATACTCTCTGAAGTAATGATCCAACAAGTTGATCACAAATGGGATGGCCTCTTCATCCGGATTGAGCGTCGGCTGGTGCAGTCCAGACGTCGCATTGTTGACGCCAAGCCAAAACATCATCCCCGGCACTTCTTTTAACATGAATCCGAAATCTTCTCCTGTCATCGCAGCATCGCATTCGATGTACGTTGCGTTCATCTTCACAAATGACGAAAATTTATTGACGACATTTTGATCATTAACGACTTCATAATACCGATTGCCGAACTGTAGATCGATTTTGACACCAAACGAGGCTTCGATACCGCGAACGATTTCCCGTACACGTTGTTCTAATTTCTCCATGTCCGTGCCGTTTAGGGCACGCATCGTGCCGTCGAGTAAGGCGCGACCAGCGATGACGTTTTCCCGAATGCCCGCTTCGACCTTGCCAATCGTAATGACACTACAGTTCATCGGATTGATCGATCGACTGACAATTGTCTGCAATTGCATGATCAGAGCCGCTTGCGCGACGACGGTATCGATGGTCAAGTGCGGGAACGCCGCATGACCACTTTGCCCATAAATCGTAATGTGGACTTCGCGTGCACTTGCAAATAAAACACCTGGGCGACTGGCTATCGTTCCAACTGGATATTCTGGTGCAACATGTAAACCGTACATTTCGCTCGGTCGATATTTTTCGAATAACGGACTTTTGATCATCGGTTCAGCCCCACCTGGTCCTTCTTCCGCCGGCTGAAACAAGAAGACGACATCATCCATGACAGGAAGTTCCACGATCCTTCTCAGTAATCCAAGCGCAATCGAGGCATGGATATCATGTCCACATGCATGCATGAACCCTGGATGCTCTGAGCAAAACGGAAGTCCGGTCGCTTCTTCAATCGGTAATCCGTCAATATCCGCACGATAGCCAATTGTCCGGTTCCCTGTTAATCCTTTGACCCGAACGAATACGCCCGTCTCGAACGTATCATAGCTGACTCGATTTTCCGGATAGGACCGGATTTGATTTAAAATGAAAGCTTGCGTTTTGAACTCCTTGAATCCAGGTTCCGGTATTTTATGAAGTTCGCGGCGCATTTCAATTGCGTATTCCATCTGACTGACTTCCTCCTTCTTCTTTTACGATGTCCCAAAACGCCTGGACCTGTTTTAATTCCAGCATCGATTCCGTTGATAGAATCCATGTGTCCCGCTTTAGAATTTTCCCGGATGATGTTTTGAGTGGAATTTGCATCACTTCATTCGCTTCGTGGATCGTCGATTCCGGTAAGATAGCAAATCCAATTCCGTGGAGAGCCATCTGCTTACATGTCTCGATTTGATCGACGACAAGTGTCCGGGCTGGTGGACTCGAAAAGCGATCTTGCCACCATTCTAAAATTTCCTGGTAATATGTCGAGTCACTCTTAAACTGAATGAAAGGACGTTCTGTTTTCCGGAGTTGCTCTAATGATGTCAGTTCGCTATCAACAAGATACAATGGATCAGAAAACAGGCGTTCCTTCACGCCTTTCCAGTCCGGATTTCCTCGGATGATGCCGATGTGAAAATGTTCTTCTAACATATGACGCATCATCTCACTCGACCACCCCGTGACGAGTTGGATCCGCACATGGGGGTACCGTTCGACAAACCGTTTTAGGACACGGGGGAGCCAGTACTGCCCCATGATCGAGGCAACGGCGATTCGGAGCGTCCCGTAGACGGCTCCTTCTTCTGCGGTCAGTTCACTTTTTAGTTCCAACTCTTTTCGGTTCATCTCTTTTGCAAGTCCGATGACCTTTTCCCCTTGAGGCGTGATACTCAATCCACGAGACGAACGAATGAAGAGTTTCGTCGCCCAGCGTCGCTCGATTGCCACTAGTCGTTGGCTGAGGGCCGGTTGTGAGACGAAAAGACGTTCCGCTGCTCTTCGCATGTTCAATTCTTCCGATAACGTAATCAACATTTCCATTTCCGACACTTGCAATGTATGATTCGACTCCTCATGATATAAGATGGCATTAGTTTAACACGTTAGAGAGGAAGGTACATATGTCACGCTATCATTTTATGTTAATCGTCTCAACGATCGCGACTCTCGGGAGTCTATATTTTAGTGAAATTCGAGGTTTCATCCCCTGCCCGTTGTGTTGGTGGCAACGCTTATTCATGTATACGACGGCTATCTATTTACTCGTTTCGTTATTCCGTAACCGACCAGTCGATGCCTTTTTCATCCGCTTGTACACGTTACTTGGTTTTGCAGTTGCTGCCTATCACGTCATATTGGAACGTTTGCCGGACGGAGAAGCCCTCTGTACGAATGGGTGTCTGATCAAATGGGTCAATTATTTTGGGTTCTTGACGATTCCGATGATGAGTCTGATCGCGTTTACGCTACTGGTCATCCTCGCCTTCTACCCCCAACAAAAAAACGCTCAATGAGCGTTTTTTTGTTCCCATGCGGCCGCAACGGTATAGGCACTTGAAAAAGATAACTCCGATAATTGCCCTTCTCCCTCACACCAGTCTCCGACAAAAGCGACCGTGCGCCCAGTTTCTTCATTCATAAAACAAGGTAAGGCGATTTGTCCCATCTTCCATTTGATTTCTTGTACGATGGCCCGCTTCATCGTTCGCTCAACGGTTAACCGATCGCGCCATCCCGGATAATGTTGATCCAGCAAACGATGAATCTGGTCCACTTTTTCTGCGAGATAGTCTGGATTCCCGACATACTGATGCGCTAAATAAGCAACCACTTGTAAAACTTGGCCGTTTTTCGGTGCGATGCTCGGATCATAGTGGGATAAATCCGTCACGAATAGTTGATGCGTCCGGTCGTAGACATACGAAAACGGTGTTTGGATATAAGGGCTGAGACCAACATCATAGACAAGCACCTCGACCGGCTCATAATAGGCGAATGGTTCGATGAAGGACTGAATCGGAACCGGTAATGCCAATTTCCGCATGTCGCGAGGTGGAAGAGCGAATATGATCCGATCAACCGTCCACTCGTCTTTTTTTCGATCACGCAACCGATAACGTTGCTCAATTTCTTCAATCGCGGTAATTTTTGTTTTCCGATGGATTGTTCCCTCATTTTCTTGTAACACACGTTCCAGCTCAGTAATCAGTACTTGCCACCCCCCAGCAATGTACGAAACCGGTTTTCGCGTCCGAAATAGTTTCCGGTAATAATCAAAATAAACGACCGAAGGAATATTTTCCGGTTCTGTCGTAAAGAAATTACTTGAAGCTAAGTCAAGCATCAGACGCGAGACGTCCGTTTCTACTTTTTCTTGAGCCAACCATTGACCAATCGATACATCTGGTGTTCCCCGCTCGAGATGCAACACCGTTTTGACGACCTCCCATGTAAATCGGAGTTTATCCGTCCCATTGATGACTTCTGTTTTTAATAATCCGATCGCATTCGCAGGGGCCGCCGTCAGATGACCCGCAAATTCATATTTCGCTTTGGTCGAAGAAAAATCGAGCCATGTGATCTCTAGCTTCAACGTCTTGATGATCGTCCGTAGAATAGACTGATCACGCCCATAAATGGCATGGGCTCCGTAATTGAACGTAAATCCTTTGATGACTTGTGAGGTTGCCCGCCCGCCTAGAAGACCGGCATCATACAGATGGACCTGTTTCCCTTGACGCGCAAGTAACGCTGCAACTGACAACCCTGCTAATCCTCCACCGACAACAGCAACCGTCTCCACGTCCTTCACCTCCGACTTTCTCAACACTTGTCTAACCTTGTAGTTCTTTTCCCGATTTCAGACGAAAAAAACGACAGCTGACGCAGCTATCGTTTCCTATGTGGTATGACTTATTTCCACCATGTGTCGAGCGGTGAGACAGGCATATGATGTTTATGACCTACACGTTTATATTGTGCTTCTAGTTTAGCTTGGCTTTCCGCTGAAATCTGCTTCCCTTCCAAGTAATCATCAATTTCATCGTACGTCATCCCTAAAGCCAGTTCGTCCGGCAATCCTGGTTGATCGTCCTCTAAATCAGCTGTCGGCACTTTCTCAATCAATCCGTCAGGTGCTTTTAAATGACGTAACAATTGTTTTCCTTGCCGTTTATTCAGTCCCGTCAATGGCGTCAAGTCGCAGGCCCCATCTCCATGTTTCGTGTAGAATCCGGTCACGAATTCTGCTGCATGATCCGTCCCGACGACTAAACAACCGAAGTGTGCTGCTAAATCATACTGCACCTTCATCCGTTCACGGGCTTTTGTATTTCCTTTACTGAAATCCGACAGAACTTGCCCCGTCACTTGTTCGAATGAAGCCATCGAGGCAGCGACGGCCGGTTTGATATCGACACGTAGCGCGTGATCCGGTCGGATGAACGATAAAGCGAGTTGCGCATCTGACTCGTCCTGTTGTTGACCGTGTGGCAAACGGACGGCATAAAATTGATAGTCTCGCTCCATCTCTTCTCGTAACTCTTCGACTGCAAGCTGGCATAAACGTCCGGCTAATGATGAATCTTGTCCACCTGAAATCCCGAGCACAAACCCTTTTGCTCCCGTGTGTACAAGATACTCCTTTAAAAATTGAATCCGTTGTTTCATTTCGTCTTCAGCTACGATGACCGGTTTGACTCCCGTCACTTGAATGATTTCCTGTTGCATGAAACCGTCACTCTCCTTCAGCGTTTGTCTTAGCTTATTTTGTGATTTCATTTTGATCCGTTATAACGGATGTAGCCGCACCGTCCACCTGTCGAATCGTTGAGGCCACGATTTTTGCCGGGTTACTCGAAGCGGGAAGTTCAATTTTCACTTCGTAACGTTTTGTCTCCAGTGCTTCAAAACGTTCCTGTTCAATCGCTTGGGTAAATACCTGTTCTTGTGAGAACGTGTACAAGACTTTTTGGTTTACATCCTCGACAATCAATTCAAATCGTTGGGATGTCGGAAACGTTATTGTCAGATCCTCATCGTTAGGATTCTTCAACAACACGATTGCTTCCACCACTGTCGGCTTCGTCTGCTTTGCAGATACCGTGATTTCAACTGGTTGCTCCAAGGCAGCGTCTTGTGTCGTTTGTCCAACCTGCTTCTGTTGTTCTTGCTGACTGCAACCAACCATGATCAATGTCAGTACACATAAACAGGATAACCGGGTTATCCATTTCAAGACAACGCCCCCTCCCTACTTCTTCTACTGCCGATTTTAGCACAAAAAAGAGGTAGGATGAGGTTTGACCTCATCCTACCTCTTGGCTTCTTACGTTAGGCAACTGGAATCGTTACACTCGCTTTTGTCATCGAAAACAATTGTTCGATCCCCGTCACGAACAATTCGTCGCAAATCGCGTCCGTCGCAGTCGCTGGTGCGACGAGCGTGATCGTCCGACTGTCCATTGTTTCGATCGTCACGAATATACCTGTCGCCGTCCGTTCTTTGTATCCTACCGCTAAATCTGTTTCAGCAAAAAGTATCATATCCCCGAATCTCCTTTGTTATGTCAGATGTCAGTCAAACCAAAACAGCTGTTTGAAATCGAATCAGTTATTGTGATTTCACTTTATCAAACCGGTACAAACATCAGGAAATTCTCATTCGACATTTCGTGTCAAAACTTTATTACAAAAGATACAACCATTTTTTTACACATTCAATTAGTTGGCAAATACATCTTAAAATTGGCGTTTTATCAACACATTTCAATTCCGTTTCAAAACCATTACAAAATAATATTCATATTTTCCCATTTTTCTTAAGCGATAGGGAAAATATACCTAGACAACCTATGCGTTATTTTGTCGAATGGTTCTTCTTACGCTCTTTTTTTCAAGTTCTCATGAACCTTCACCAGTCATTCGATTCATTTGTTGCCAAACCGTTCCTAGTGCTTCTTCCCCACTCTCGATTCGAGCCAACGCCAATTCAGCTTGTAGCGCCACTTCATATTCACGATCTTGGACCGCTTCCGTTAATCGAGGAATCGATTGTTTTGTCCCAACATCGAATAAAAAGCGTGCTGCTCGCCAACGCACTAATTTGTTTTTATCAGTCAGCGCCTCAATCATCATTGGTTCCGCTTCAGGTAACGCCCAGTCGGAAATCGTATCCCCGGCCGTTCGACGTACGCTGCTCGACGGATCGTGCAGCGCATTCGTGATGTATTCCAATAACTCCAGTCGATTCTCTTCAAACATTCCGAGTTTGACGACGGCCTGTCTTCGGATTTGCATTTTTTCATCCTGGAGCATTTTAGCGTAGGCAGGTACCCATGCTAGATTGATTGGTAACTCATCCAGTGCTGCAAATCGTTGTTTCCAATCAGATGAAGTTAATGTTTCCCCATCAAACGTCACTTCTTCTCCGGAAGCAATCGTTTTTAAGCGTTCAATTCGCTCCTGAGGGTACGCCACTTCAATTTCTTGCGCGACTTCAGCTAAACTATCATCTAAATCCCCATAACGTGGTGCTTGCTCGACCCACCGACGATCACTGATGACGTTTTTGACATAGGGTTGAACGAATAAAGCCGCTTCCCGGAATCGTTCAGGTAGACCATGTCGTTTTTCTTCCAGACCTTTGACCCCTTTCAGTTGCATCGGGACACCTAAAATAAACTGGACGAATAAATGAACAGGTTCAAACGCTGCATCTGTTTCGTGTTGTTCGACATCGCTGAGCACTTCGCCAAACGTACGACGAATCTCAATGACAAGTGTTCGCCAATCATATTTCGGAAAACGTTCGACGGCTAAAAAGTCGCTCACCTGGTAGACCGATTTGATGCCTGGTATGTCCAGTAACTTTACGATATGCTCTGGCGCACCAACCGGATGTTCAAATGTTTGGCCTTTTTCAGAAAATGTCTCATCGACGATTACTTTCATATTGTTCGGACTTGGTGTTGGTTCGATTGCTATAATCTTCATCTTGATCCCTCCCCCATTCATCATTCAGAAATTCACTTCAAATTGCAACGTAAACGCTTTTCTTCGCTGCGTGGTTTCAAAAAAAGATAGGATTGACTCAAAATCCATTCTCCACACAGACGTGGGTGGCAGATGTTAAATCCGCCACCCGCGTCTCGTTGAAAGGGGACCACTCGCTTCATGCGGCTCCTAGGAAAAGTGCAAGATTATGCGGACCCGTTTCCTGTCCATCAAGGACAGCGAAGCCGGCTTGTGTCTCACCTGAAGAAAGCGCGCGAAAGAAAGAGTGATTCCTTTTATCAAAATTAGGCGAGAATACGCCCACTTCTAAACGAAGTGAAAGTGGGAGTATTCTCGCCAGCCTGCCTTTCGGGTATATTCCCTTGGAAGGAGGTGAAAAATGGTGTTGAAGCATAAGGCCTACAAATTCAGAATCTACCCCATAAAAGAGCAGGAAATCCTGATCGCGAAGACGATCGGGTGTTCGCGCTTCGTCTTCAACCACTTCTTGGCGAAGTGGGATGAAACGTACAAGACCACTGGAAAAGGACTGTCCTACGGTTCTTGTTCCAAAGAAATTCCTTTGTTGAAGCAGGAGTTCGACTGGTTGAAGGAAGTCGATAGTACATCTGTTCAGATCAGCGTCAAACACCTTGCCGATGCGTTTGATCGCTTCTTCAAGAAACAGAACGAACGCCCTCGATTCAAGTCCAAGCGCCATCCCGTCCAGTCGTACAAGACCAACATCCAAGGCAAAAACCAGCTTCCTGAAGTCTCGATTGGATGCAACCAGCTCAAACTTCCGAAGCTGAAATGGGTTCGTTTCGCCCACTCGAAACAGGTCACAGGCCGTATCTTGAACGCCACGATCCGACGTAACGCTTCAGGCAAATACTTCGTCTCCCTGCTCGTCGAGCAGGAGATCAACGAACTGCCGAAGACCGGTTCATCCGTCGGCGTCGACGTCGGACTCAAGAACTTCGCCATCCTGTCGGATGGCACGGTATACAAGAACGACCGTGATGTGAACGCAGGACTGAATCTCAAACAAGAAGCAGAACGCATTAATCGTACGTTTAAAAAGAGGTTTCCTGAGAAAACCGTTCTTCAATGATGTCACAAAAAGCATCCGGTGTTTCCAACATCCCCATATGACTGCTGCTTGTCGAACGGAACATAATCTGATCATTTTGAGGCGCAAAGGCACTTGCTTCGGAAATCAAGGGGTCTTTTGTACCATGAACGATCACACCACGGACTTTCGCTTGACTCAACGCATCCGTTAAATCTTTTCGATCCCGCATCGCAGCTAATGCCCGGATTGCCCCTTCGACAGTCATCATGTATCCGAGTTCTTTTGCTTCCGAGACAATCATCGGATCCGCATCTTCTGCGAACAGTCCAGGTACTATACCGTCAACGAATTCACGAACCCCGATTTCTGACACCCGGTTGATGTTTTGATTTCGTTTTTGTTTTGCTTCTTCCGTATCTGCTTTTGCGGTCGAGTAGACTAATCCAAAACCAGAAATTTTTTCAGCATACATCTCGACAATTGATGCGACGATGTATCCACCAAACGAATGCCCGATTAAGATCGGTTGCTCAATCCCTCTTCGTTCCAAGTCGTTCATCACCCATGTCGCAAACCCTTCGATTGTATCCGGTCCGACCGATTCCCCTTCGTGTCCCGGTAATGCGAGTACAAGCACATCAAACGATAAGCGAAGTCGCGCTTCGACTCGGTTAAAATAATCAGTTCCTCCAGCAAATCCGTGTAATAAGACAAGTGATTTTTTTGACATTCAACTAGTCATCCTTTCCATTCCGATGCAAGCATGCGGTAAATCGTTAAATCCATGAACCGACCGTGACTGTATGCATAGTCTTCAAGCAGTCCTTCTGCTTGAAATCCCAACTTTTGCACGAGTGCATTGGATGCAATATTTTCAGGTGCGACGAGGGCGCTGATTCGGTGCAAAGCGAAATCTTCGAATCCATGAGTCAACACGGCACGTGCTGCTTCAGAAGCTACCCCTTGTTGCCAATACTCTTGGCTAACCTCAAATCCAATTTCTGCACGATGGTATTGGGTCAACCAATTGTGAAACCCAATCGTCCCTACTAATTGATTGGTCTCCTGATCGGCGATCGCCCATCGGATTGCCTTACCTTGCGTAAACTGTTCTTTAAAATAACTGATGACGTTTTTGGCTTCATATACGGTGACTAATGGATCGGATCCATAATAATACATCACGTCATCATCTGATAAGATTTTAAACAAATCACGCGCATCCTTATTTTCTAACTCTCTTAAAATAAAACGTTCTGTTTTCAGTTCCGGGAATGGTTTTCGTAATCCCCACATACCCTATCACCTCTTTTTTATATTATGCCCGTTTTCAAAGGGAAATATCCTTTTCGCTCTCCGGAAGTTTTGCTACTATTGAAATAACGAAGTTACTTATCAAGGAAGGAAGTTTCCTATCATGTCTAGTTCACTACTCTACTTGTATGAAGATGCGGAAAACCACCGATTGACGATGTCTGGTGTTTCGTTTTCTGACTTTATCCTGTCTATCGATTCAAAACGTCCGCTACTCGTTTCAGGGGCAGCCTTCAAATCCGTTAAACAATCTTTCCGAACTTCTTTTCATTATGTCGAAGGACACGAAGTCGAACAGTTTGCCCAATCGATCGATGTCGAACGCTCCCCCTTGAGTACCATCGATATTCGTTCTTCGCATTCACTCGACACATTAACAGACGTCGAAATCGCGGAATTGCTATTTTTGATGCATATGAAACGTGGTATGCCTAGTCCGTTCCTTTCATCCGTCGGCAACGAGTGGGCCTACTTCAGCGAACAAGACAGTGTCCAAGCTACGGTCTACTTAAAAGACTGGTCTCAGATCGAACATGCCCTCTCTTTACTAATCCAACGAAAAATCCGACGGGAATTCCGTGTTCTGTCTGCTTCTCCTCTCACTGCCGAAATCATCATCAACCTTCGTCATTTGCTGCATGAAGGCGTTTTGATTGATTTTGCGAACGTTAAACAGTCTGTGTTCACGCGACAAATCACCATTCCGGTTTATGTCGCCGGAAGATACGAAGATATGACGGTCTTAAAAGAAGACCTGGATACAAATAAAGAATCGATTGTAAAACGTGGTGAACTGATTCACCGTAAAAAAGCTTGGATTTTTGAGTTACAATGATCCTCTGCATCTTCGTCGCTCCATGACAAGATGCTTTTTTCATATCTTTCTGACGAGAGCTCCGCCTCATTTTTTGTCCAATCGTTTATATGACGATAACATTACTGAATCATTTGAATTTTCACATAAATTAAAGCTGGCATCTTGAGTAGACTTCGTTATAATAAGATTAACCTTTTGGAAGTTAGAAATTGGTACGGTTTTTCTTATGATTTATTTCAGCAATGTATTAACCGAAGGAGGAATTTAGCATGGATCAGTTAAAAGTGAACGGAATCGGTTCATTCACCAAGTTTGCGACGAACGGGAACATTCTGAAGTTAAAGGATGCCACGACGGGCGAACTGAAAGTGTCCTTGAATGAAGCGAGCTCAATGACTATTTCACCAATTGATGAAGAAACAGGATTATTCATTATCCGTGGTCAGCAACAGGAACCTTTAGTGGAACTGACCCTCCCTCGTCAATCGTGCGAAGTCGTTCACGCTTGGCTACTCCATAAATTGAGACGACAAAAGAAAGGTCGTTTCATGGCATCTAGCTGAATACTTGTTCCTCTAGTTTACCATGTGTCTATTACTTTGTTGCGTACGTCCTCTTCATAAGTCAGGAAACTCTGGCTTTAAGAGGGCGTTTTTGTCTGGCAATTTCTGTTGAGGAATCGTCCACGTCATGTTAGTCTTGCAAAATTAACAGTAAAAGAATTGACGACTCCCATGAAAAAGTAGCTTCTTAAAGAAATGAATATTCTAAAAATTCTTTCATCACTTTTTAGCAAATGGTATAGTGTATGAGATTATTGAAAAACAGGAGGTAATATATATGTTGAACCGAAAAGATATTTTCGCTTTAGGATTCATGATTTTTGCTTTATTTTTTGGAGCCGGTAACTTAATTTTCCCTCCTGAGCTCGGTGCTTTAGCGGGCACACAATTTTTACCCGCCATGCTCGGTTTTATCGTCACTGGTGTCGGATTGCCGTTAGTCGGATTAATTGCCGTCGCCTGGGTCGGCGGGGGGATCAGTACGCTTGCAAATCCGTTGCCTAAATTCGTCGGCGCTTTATTGACATTTGCGCTGTATGTCGCCATCGGTCCGTTTTTCGGAATTCCCCGGACTTCTGTCGTCACCTATGAGCTCGGTGTCGTCCCGTTTTTAAGTGGACCAAGCCAGACGAGTTTAATGATTTCTTCTTCGCTCTTCTTTTTAGTGACGTTATACCTTGTCCTGAAACCGGGCAAGTTGCTTGATATCATCGGCCGATTCATCACACCGTTGTTGCTTGTCGCACTTGCCACGCTAAGTATTAGCAGTATCATGAACCCCTTGTCTACTGTCCAACAACCGGCACCGGGTTATGCTAGTTTTACAGATGCCTTTATTCAAGGATTCCTGCAAGGATACTTGACACTTGACGCTTTAGGCGCACTCGTATTCGGAGTGATTATCTTGCATACGTTACACGCACGTGGTCTGAAGAATCGGACGGTCCAGTTAAAAACAGTCACAAGAGCTGGTTTAATTGCTGCCGTATCACTGATTCTTGTCTATACCGGACTCGGATTCATCGGCCGAAACAGTTTTGGTGCCGTTGGATCCGTCGATGGACCCTCTTTATTGCAACAATATGCCGATAATACGTTTGGAACGATTGGTCTGATTATTTTAGGAATCGCCATTTTACTCGCCTGTCTGACGACATCCGTCGGTCTCGTCACAGCTTTTTCTGAATACTTGATGTCGTTCTCAAGTCGACTTTCGCTCCCCATCACTGGAACACTTACGACCGTGCTAGGTTTTGCGATCTCGATTTTCGGTCTCAACACGTTACTCACCATCGCTGTTCCTGTGTTGATGTTCCTTTATCCAATCGTCATCGTCTTAATCGGATTGACGTTCATCCGTTCATTCCTAAAAAGACCATCACTCGTTTACCGAACGACTTTATTCGTGACTGCGTTATTTTCGTTATTAAGCGCCTTAACCTCTTTAAAGGTCTTACCGGGGATCTTGATTACTATCTACAAGATCTTTCCGCTGACCGAACAAAATTTAGCTTGGCTTTTGCCCGTTTTAGTTACATTCGTCATCAGTTCATCGATTGGACACGTTTCTAAAGATTCTATTCCTGAAAAGCGTATTGGCTAGTGATGCCGCTTTCATCGCTATGGTATGATGAACAAAATGACTTTTTACTGGAGGCGTCGCTTTAATGGATAAGATCGCTTGGATTACCGATAGTATGGCTTTTTTCCCACCGGGGGAATCAGAAAAAATCGGAGTCCACGTAGTACCAACGTTAATCATCATCAATGGAGAATCCTATCGTGAATACGTTGATCTTTCAGTCGAACAACTTGATGCAAAGATGCGTCAAGATTCTTCCGTTGTCCCAACCACTTCACAACCTTCTTTTGGTGAGTTAGTCGAACTCTACGAACGTCTGCAGGCTGAAGGTTATGATTATGCCTATGCAGTACACATCACAAGTGGCTTAAGCGGAACGTATGCTAGTTCTGTCGCCGCTGCAGATGCCGTCGGATTTAAACTGTATGCGGTCGATTCTTATACAGGTGGTGCCAATCAACAAGAAATGTTGCGTATTTCCATGCAATTAGCTCAAGCCGGTAAACGACCAGAAGAAGTGATGGCTGTTTTGGATCAATTCAAACATCAGTCCCATTTCTATTTGATCATCGGTAACATGGAGACGATGCGCCGAAGTGGTCGTGTCTCGAGCAGCCAGTTTTTACTCGCAAACATGCTGAACATCAAACCGATTGTCAAGTTCGACGAAGTCGGTAAACTTGTTCCCTTCAAGAAGGTTCGCTCGATCAAAAAAGCGTTTCATGAAATGACATCAGAAATCGTCTCACAGGTGGAACGATCCGGTTTATACAAACAGACCCTCTATATCGGTCATACGCTCGCCTTGTCGGCCGCTGAACAGTTGCGGGACACGATTCAGGCTAAACTGCCACAACTCTCCATTGAAATCACACAATTCGGTCCTTCCATTTTGACTCATGCTGGATCGGAAACAGTTGGTGTCTTTTGGTTTGACGACATTACTGTTCCGTTTTAACCCAAAAACCCCTCTTTGCCGTCTATTAATGACGGCAAAGAGGGGTTTTTGGATTATCATTTTTCCTAACGAGTAGCTTCAGCTTGAACGTCTTTAAACACGTCGTCGAGCATTTTAGCTTCGTCTGCTACATGATGGATTGTTTGATGCTTTCGATTTATTCGTTCGGTCCATGCTTCAGCTGGATAGACCGACCATGCTAAGTGCTCCACTTCTTCTAGATAACTTAAGATTGTATCCAAGGAAGTTGTTTGTTGCTGTTGTCGCAACCAGTTCGTATATCGTTTATCCGGTTTTCCATCTTTTAATAAAAGCTTGCCCTTCTCAAGGATTGCCCATTTCGGTTTCGCATCAATTTGAAACAATTCAAGCTGTTTGAATTGCTCCACTGTTCGGTTCGTAACAGGAATCACTTGGTTGATCTCCACTAATCGTTTCAGACGTAAATGCGCCCGCATCGTCATGAACCGTTTGTTTCCGTCCATCCGCTCGACGAGCAAGGTCGGTTGGTCCATCGTTTGCATCGTTGCTTCATCAAACAAAATACTAGTGTCAATATCAAGTAATAACATTAATTATAAATCTCCTTTTTTCGTCTCGGTGCTACGAAGGCATACGACAAGCTGAGGACGAAGGCAGCGAATAAAAAGCCTCCGAGCACATCAGAGAAGTAATGGACGTTCAAAATAATTCTTGAAGACCCCATTGCAAGAACCATCAAGGTACAGACTGTGCTGACGACAATCCGTCCTGTTCGACTTAAAAAGCGCCATGCAAGGACGATGAATCCTCCGTATACGGCAAATGCCATCGACGAGTGTCCACTTGGAAAGCTATAGCCAACGCCTCCTACCAAGTCATTAAGTGACGGACGATCTCTGACAAAAATTAATTTCACGACTTGATTTAACATACCTACAGATAGGCAGGTCACGAAATACCAAATACTCCCGATTTTATCACGCCAAATTAAGTAGCTCATAATCGCAAGGATGCTCGTGATCGTCACGGCTCCGACGCCTGATCCGATTTGAGTGAACCACGACACATAGCTCCCTGGGACGCGTTCTGCCATTTCATTAGATAATTGTGCATCAAACAAAAAGTAACCGGTCAGGCGAATTGATAACGCAATCGTTAAAAAAAGAACGAGTACGATTCCTGCGACGATTAATACCCGCTGATTTACTTTCATCAATACGTGCCCTTTCGCTGTTCCAGCTCTTCTGCCGAGTAGTCTTCCTTATCACGCAAACGGTGTGCCAGTCGTCCGGACGCATTCGCAGCAATTGCAGCGACGATATCGTCCATGAACGTGTTGACTCGACCGTCATCCACTTTTGTATCCAGTTCTTTAATGATGCCGATTTTTGCTTTATCCAGATACCCAAACGTCGTCACGGCAATTGATCCGTACGTGTTGACGGCACCGATTGCAATCGTCTCATCTACGCCAAACAGTCCTTCATCACTGCGGATGATTGATAGGAGGGGTTCAGATAACAACCCTTTTTCCGCTAAGATATCCAGTTCCGCTCCGACGAGGATTGCATGTTGGAGTTCACGTTTTTCAAGGACACGTTCGACTGAACTGACACACGTTTCAAGTGTTAATTCAATCGTATACGGAGCCTGCATCTGGTAGACGATTTCAGCAATCGCATGAATCGTTACCCCTCGTTCATGCAGTTTATCGATTGCTGCTTGTTTGACTTCTTTTGAATGTGCTTTTTCTTTCATGACAAAAACCACCTCTCTGACAAAGTTCTTCATAAGTATACACGGATTCCTATTCTCTCCTCAAACTTCTTTGACATCAAGCGGATAATCGGTCATGATTATCCTGTAAAGCGTTATCATTTCAGGGGAAAGTAGGGGATTTTCGATGAACATCGGGGTAGTTTTGTTTCCATCGAAACAGATTCAAGATTTTGCGAACTCATACCGGAAACGGTACGATTCCAAGTATGCGTTAATCACACCACACATTACGATGCGAGAGCGGATCAGTGTCGACGATGCCGAGCTCGAAACGATTGTTGCTGCACTCAACAGAGTAGCTGCGCAAACAAAACCAGTCTCCCTTCATATCCAAGGAGCACGTTCTTTCCATCCGACAAATAATGTCTTGTTCTTAAAAGTCATGCCGACGGATGAGCTGGAACAACTTCACCGAGCACTACATGCTGGTGATCTCGCGCATACACCAAAATATGACTTCTTGCCTCATATCACGATTGGACAAGATTTATCGGACGTCGAGTTATTTGATGTGCTCGAACGTCTAAAGATGGAAGATATCCGTTTCCAAGAAGATGTCACGAAAATGGCCCTTCTGTATGAACTGGACAACGGTTCATGGAGTGTATACGAAACTTTCCGTTTCACATCTCAATAACATCAAACTTCCCGGTCGAACGTGCGACCGGGAAGTTTTAATTCAGGCAATACGCCATAAGCATTTGCTTGTTCTTCTAATTCCTCATGATGCGGTTCTACGTATTTGATTGGGTTGATGCGAGCGACTGGTTCTGTTTTCCGCTCCAAATCGACTCTGACTTGACGATTTACATATTGTACAACCGTAAAATCTACTTGATACATATGACTTCCCTCCCCTTCATCTTCAGCTTGTTATTGTCTTATTCCCAAAATATCTTCAAGAAAAACAAAAAAACCAAGGTTTCCCCTGGCTTTAGCTGATAAGTTAAGATTTTAGAGTGAGTTAGATCTTATTATAGGATATGGAATCCGCTATCGACGTGAAGAATTTCACCTGTCACACCACTCGACATCTGCGAAAGTAAGAACAATCCACTTTGACCGATCTGCTCTGTCGTGACGTTTCGATGAAGAGGTGCACGTTCTTCGATGCTCTCAAGAATCGAATTGAAATCACCGACTCCTTTTGCAGAAACCGTCCGAACCGGACCTGCTGAAATCGCATTGACACGAACACCTTGTTTCCCGTACTCTGCTGCTAAGTAACGAACACTCGCATCAAGCGCTGCTTTAGCGACACCCATGACGTTATAATTCGGAACCATCTTTTCACCACCAAGATATGTCAACGTGATGACCGACGCATCTTCCGTGAAAAAGTCTTTTGCCGCTTTGACGACAGCTGTCAAACTAAACGCTGAAATATCAAGAGCTTGTGTAAACTGTTCGCGTGTCACGGATGAAAATTCGCCGCGTAAGGCTTCTTTGTCTGCAAACGCAATCGAATGTGCAATCCCGGAAATCTGCCCGTGATCCGCATGAATCGTCTGGAAGACCTGTTCGATTTCTTCGTCACTCGTGACATCACATGTATAATATGAAGCGGGACGTGATAACTCTTGCCCTAATTTTTCAAGTGGTGCCTTAAAACGTTCCCCGACATACGTAAACGCAAGACTTGCTCCTGCTGCGTCAAGTGCACGCGCAATGCCCCATGCGATTGATCGTTGATTGATGACACCCATTACAACATACGTCTTCCCCTCAAGTGAAGGATAAATATTCATTATGAGTTCCCCCTTAAATTAGTACCTGGTAATAACACCTATGTCTAGGTTACAAAAACGTAACGCTTCTGTCAACCATCGCTCTTGATATTGCGATTTTGATAAATTACGGTAATATAGAAAGAGACAGAAAGTAGGGATGGAATGAACCGTTTTAAATCATTTACACAACGTTATGATAACACATTGCTTTTTTTGCTCGGTTGTTTGATGGTCATCAGCGTTCTGGCGATCTACACCGCTCAACCGTTTTTGCAAGGAGCGATTAGTGAAATCAACTTTACCGCAAAACAAATTCAATGGTACGTGATCGGCTTCATCGCACTTTCCATCGTCATCCTCATCGATTACGAGCAACTGAAGCGGTTTCACTGGTACTTGTATGGCGCCGGCATCCTTTCCTTGATCGGTCTCGTCGTCTTACGGGGGACTCCTTTAGTCGCAAACATCAAAGGGGCTTATGGTTGGTATCAGTTTCCGGTCATCGGAACCGTTCAGCCGGCCGAATTCATGAAGTTTTTCCTGATCGTCACGCTAGCTGCGGTCATCTCGGAACACAATGCCCGTTACGTCCAACATGAACGTGATTTATTATTGCTGATCAAGATGGTCGCGATCACATTGCTTCCGTTAGCGTTGATCATCATTCAACCCGATTTAGGAATCGGATTGATTCTTTGCGTCATCTTAGCCTGCGCGATGTTACTTTCCGGATTAAACTGGAAATGGTTACTCGGTATGTTCGGCATATTTGCCGTTGCCATCGTCGGATTCTTTTATCTGTTTTATTTCCAAAATGATTTACTCGCAACATTTTTCCCTGGACACGCCATGAACCGAATCATGGCTTGGTTACAACCGTTTGAGTATGCAGATGACCTTTCCTACCAACTCGTTCAGTCGATTAATGCAATCGGTTCCGGACAGATGTTTGGTGTCGGATATGGGAAACTACAAGTTTCCGTACCAGAACTGCACACGGACTTTATCTTCACGGCCATCTCGGCCCACTATGGATTCATCGGAGCCGCTGTCGTCTTGATCATCTTGTTCTTATTCATCTATCGGTTGATTCAAATCGCACTCGAAACAGCCGATCCGTTTGGTACGTACATCGTGACGGGCTATGTCGCGATGTTTACATTCCAGATTTTCCAAAACATCGGGATGACGATGGGCGTTTTACCGATTACCGGTTTGCCACTTCCTTTCATCAGTTACGGAGGATCCACGATGATCGTCAACTTAGTTGGACTTGGTCTGATCATGGCGATTGCTTCTCAATCTCGTATTTCGATGTTTGATGAAGACTAATCAACAAAGAGTGAATTCCGATAGTTGGAATTCACTCTTTTTCGTTTACAGACGTAAATCATCCGGTAAAGGGGCTTCAAACCGCATTACCTCTCCTGTTCTCGGATGGGGAAACGACGCTGACGCACTGTGTAAGGCTTGCCGTGGAATCAAAGGTGTTCCTTTGTACATCGTATCGCCGACTAACGGATGACCAAGAGCCGCAAGGTGGACACGAATTTGATGGGTTCTCCCTGTCTCGAGTTTGATGGTCAGTTGAGACAATTCACGAGAAAAGGCAGACAGTGGTTCACTTGTTAAGATATGCGTGACGGCATGCTGACCATCTTCTCGAACCATTCGCTCCATGAACGAGTGATCGGTTTGTCCGATTGGAAGATTAATCGTTTGCGGCAGGATTTGTCCTTCAATCAACGCGATGTAACGTCGGTCAAGTAAACCCGTTTGTTGCATCTTACTTAATTGATGATGGGCAAGCGCATGTTTTGCAAAAACGACCAGTCCACTCGTGTCCCGGTCCAATCGATTGACGATATGAATCGCGTACGGTATCTGATGTTGTTGGTAATACCCAAGTACAAAATTCGAAAGTGACCGTTCCGGATGAAGGCGTGACGGTATCGATGCCATGCCCGGTGGTTTATTGACGATCAAGAGCCAATCATCTTCGAACAAAATTTCTAGTTCCCCGTTTGTCGCATGCATGTCAGGTGCCGGAGCTTCCTCTGGAAATCGGACGTGAATCCGGTCTCCCACATGAACGATTTCACTGACGATGACATGTTCGCCATTTCGTAGTATCTCACCATGATGCTTGATCGAAACAAGCATCTTCCTTGAAATATGCAGACGGGTCGTACAAAAATGACCGACACTCCACCCGTCTTGCTGCTTTGTGACTTGTTCTTCTAGTTGAAATGCCATAACGTTACCTCGTTTAGTTAACTTCCATCTTCTTCTAAAAATGATTCACGTACCCGTTGCCAAAATGGGAACGAGCGGAACCGTGCAAATTTCACTTTTTTATCGGAGACCCGACAGCGAATCGATGTGACGTTTTGATGGACGATCGATGCATAATGATCATACGTCAATTGAAAATCAATCGGATTGACGGGTCGAATTTCGACATCGTGATGTTTCGGCAACAACATCGGGGACCCGATCGTTCGATACACCCGGTTATTGATCGATGCCATCTCCGTAATTTGAATCGCCTCGAGTGCCGGGTGAACGATTGCTCCACCTAATGCTTTATTATATGCCGTTGAGCCGGACGGTGTGGAAATACATAGACCGTCTCCCCGAAACGTTTCAAAATACTCCCCACGAATCGATAAATCACATACAAGCGTCTGGTTAAAGCTTTTAATCGTACACTCATTCAATGCCAACAATTTATTCGTCGACCCGTCAGCATAGTCAATCGATAGTTCAAGTAACGGGTATTCGACAGTTGCAATATTGTTCGCTGCAATGTGTTGAATCAATTCGTCCATTTCTTCCGGTCGCCAGTCAGCATAAAAACCGAGGTGACCGGTATGGATCCCGACGAGTGTGATCTCTTCGACTTGATCTAAATAGGAATGGAAGGCTTGTAACATCGTCCCATCCCCACCGATTGAGATGACGATTTCCGGAGTAACGGTGTCTCGATGACTTCCCCGTTCAATTAACGCCTGTTCCAACTGTTCTTTTAGCATATGGGAACGTTCATCGCCCCGCGCTGTAACCGCAAAACGCATCGTCATCCTCCTACTCTTTTGATCGATTCTTCGCTTCGGTCGCTTCACGTTCGTGTAAGACGACTTGAGCATCTTGTATCTCAACCTTCAATTGGCTCATCTCCGCATCAAGTAAAAAAGCCGCTTCAGCTGCGCGCCGCAACCGTTCTCTTGTTTCTTCCGGAATATTACCTTGGTACTTATAGTTTAGCGAGTGTTCGATCGTCGCCCAAAAATTCATCGCCAGTGTCCGGATTTGAATCTCGACGAGCGTCGGAATTTCTCCTTCAATCGTTTGGACCGGATAGGCGATGATGATGTGGTACGAACGATACCCACTTTCCTTTTTTTGCGTTATATAGTTTCGTTCTTCGACGATCTTGAAGTCGCCCCGTGAACGCAACAATTCTAAAACATGGATGATGTCATCTACGAATTGGCACATGATTCGCAGACCGGCGATATCTTGCATATCTTGTTCCAGTAGCTCGATATCAATTGCTTTTCGTTCTGCTTTTTGTAAGATGCTTTTTACAGGTTTGACACGTCCTGTGACAAATTCAATCGGTGAATGTTCCCCACGTTGTTGAAATTGTTTTCGAATGGCTTTTAATTTTACTTTCAGTTCATCCACTGCGATTTGATAAGGTGCGAGAAATAAGTCCCAATTTTCTTTTGTCATCGTCATTGTCACCACTTTTAATCTAAATTGTTAGTTCGATTCGTTCCACTACACCATTCATGGTATCATATTTTCAAGCATTCAACTAGAAAGGTGTGGTCACAAATGAGACAAGAAATGGAAATTGAATTTAAAAATCTTTTAATCGAAACGGAATACCAACGATTGATGGAACGGTATAACACATCTGGATCATCCGTTTGGCAGGCAAACGATTATTTTGATACCCCGACATTCGAACTTCGGAGTCACGGTGCCGCGCTACGCATCCGTGAAAAAAAATCAGGTCTCGTCTTGACCTTAAAAGAACCGAAAGACGATGGATTACTGGAAACCCACGTTACCCTGTCGGAAACAGAAGCCGAAGACTTATTTCAATATGGTCTCATCCATTCGAATGCAATGAAACAACAATTAGAGAAATTTAATTTGACGACTTCCCTTGAACATTTAGGTCGTTTAGAAACAGAGCGGTTCGAGAAACAACTCGACACCGGACTGCTCGTCTTAGATAAAAGCCGCTACTTAGGCGTGACCGATTATGAACTTGAATTTGAAGTAACCGACTATACGACAGGCAAACAAGCTTTTCATGAATTGCTTGAATCGAATGGGATTCCTACGCGTGAAACCAAAAATAAAATCGTCCGTTTCATGGACCTTAAAGCGCTTACACGTTAATCGTGTAGAAATGTACAAGCAAAACCTTTGCTCTTTCTTTTTTTTCGTTGCTAAAATAGGGTAACGATATTAATAGAAAAGGGGTGAACGGATGGAACACGAACAATGCAACGGATCATATTGTTCATTGGACGAACCATCAATTCAACAACCGACGAAACCACTAGAAATTTATCATTTTCTAGACGTCACACAAACGGATGGTTTACGGTTGATTCCCGTTCTCAAGAAATTAGAATTAGAATACGGTCATTTATTCCGTCTTCGGACGATCGCGACGATTCCCTGTGCCCCTTCACGATCAGCATGTGACATGTCACCACTGTTGATTTTAAAAGCGATTGAGTTACAAGGAAAAACATTCGGCATGCGTTTTATGCGCCGGTTGCGCATGTTGCATAATGTCGAAGGTGAAAGTGCCTATTCACGTGCCTCTCTGATGCGTTTAGCGGAAGCCTTAACCGAATTTGGTCTGGATTTAGCGGAATTCCATCGTGACATCGAATCAGATACCATCCAATTGATGCTCGAAAAAGAAACGGAGCTCGTTACGGATTGGGATGTACGTATTCTCCCGACACTTGCTTTTGTTGGGGATGAGGAAGCGATTAAGGCGGAAGGCCATTATGAATATTTGATTTATGTATCGATTCTGAATGAATTGTTAGAACAACCGTTTGAGAAGCAGGCAAAACCTCCTCTCGAACAGTTCTTGAGACGGTATGATACAGCAACGACTTCTGAAATTGCCTTCATTTATGATGCAACAGAAGCTCAAGTGGAACATGAGTTAAAAAAATTAATGCTTCAGCAAAAATGTGTGTCCCTCACGTACTGTGATGGTAAAGTATGGCGTCATTTAAAAGACTCTGCCCATGCTTAACCTAAAAAAAGCCGTTTCCGCGATTAAGAACTCGCGAAAACGGCTTTTTTTATTGTTTATGACCACTGGATGGGGGAAAAAGAGAACCATCAGGGGAATGTGATTCTCTTCACATTCTTAGTATAAACCGACCGTTCTATTTTATCCAGCACTTTGTTCAAAAATTCACAAATTCGTCATTCTCCAAGTAACGCTTCGAATTCATCTAACACCCGCTCAAATTGGCGAAGAGCTGCTTCGACTGGGGCTTTTGTCGTCATATCGACTCCAGCCGCTTTTAAGACCTCAATCGGATAATCACTTGACCCTGCTTTTAGGAAATTGTTGATGTAACGTTCAACAGCAGGCTGTCCTTCTTCTAGAATTTGTGATGTCAATGCGGCAGCGGCAGAGATGCCGGTCGCATATTGGTACACGTAATAGTTGTAGTAGAAATGCGGGATCCGCGCCCACTCTAAACCAATTTCTTCGTCTAGTACGATGCCATCACCAAAATATGTCTGATTGAGCGCATAATACGTTTTCGTCAAGAATTCTGGAGTCAATGCTTGTCCAAGACGTGCTGCTTCATGAATCTGATGTTCAAATTCAGCAAACATCGTCTGACGGAACAGCGTACCACGGAACGTTTCCAATTGGTTGTTCAATAGATAAAGTTTCTCATTTTTATCCGTAACACGTTTCAATAAATAATCATTTAAGAGTGCTTCATTTGTCGTAGAAGCCACTTCTGCCACGAAAATCGAGTAGTCTCCATACGCATATGGTTGGTTCTGACGTGTATAGTAACTATGAACGGAATGACCAAACTCATGTGCCAATGTAAACAAGTTGTTGACATTGTCTTGCCAGTTCATCAAGATGAACGGTTGCGTATCGTAAGCTCCTGACGAGTATGCGCCACTCCGTTTACCACGTGTTTCACGTACATCGACCCATCGTTTCGCAAGGCCATCCTCTAGAATATGCTTATATTCAGCGCCTAACGGGGCTAGACCGTCCACCATCAATTGTTTGGCTTCCTCATATGTGACCTTCATCTCGACTTCACTGACGAGTGGTGTATACATATCATAAACATGCAACTCATCCAGACCTAAAATCCGTTTCCGTAAGGCCACGTAACGATGCAGTAATGGCAAATGCTCATGGACCGCTTCGATCAAACCATCATAAACTTGTTCAGGAATCGTATTTCCGTGTAACGCTGATTCGCGTGCTGTTTTGAAATGACGGACTTCTGCATAGAAGTTATCTTTTTTAATGGATCCTGCTAACGTCGAAGCCAAAGTATTCGTATACTGACCGTACGTACTATACATCGCTTTAAATGCCGCTTCACGGACGGAACGATCCTTCGACTCCATGAACGTGATGAATCGCCCGTGTGTCAATTCTGTCTCTATTCCATCTTCTCCCTTGATTTTCGGGAACTTCATGTCAGCATTGTTGAGCATACCAAACGTCGTTCCTGATTGACCCAGTACTTCTCCCGCTTTTGCGAGAATCGCTTCTTCCGCTTCCGACAGGACATGCTCACGTTCTCGGTTCAGTTCGTCAAACGCATGACGATAGAGCGCAAGATCAGGATTTTTGTCTAGATACGAAGCAATCGTTTCTTCCGGGACTTCTAACAACTCCGGTGTCATGAAGGCTAACGTGGCACCGATTTGAGAAGCAAGTGTCCGAGCCCGATCATTCATCGCTTGATAAAAGCTATCCGCTGTATTCTCATCGTAACGCATGTGGGCGTATGTATAGAGCTTATGCAGACGTCTTGAAATCTCATCTCGTAATTGTAACCCTTCGAACAAAATTGTATCTGTCTGTGCAAGACGTCCTTTGTACTCGACGAGTAACGGTAACATCGCTTTGACCGATTCAAAGTCCTCTTCCCATGCTTCGTTCGTTTCGTAAATGGATTCTAAGTTCCACGTTTCTTTGACATTGACATCACTTCGTGTTAATACTTCTGCCATTTTAATCACTCCTTTACTTCATTTATACCTGTTTCCCTTTCGACAAACAAACGAAGCGCACCTGCTAACTTTTGATCTTCTGCCAAACGAACCGCCAAATCAGAAGGACGATCTTCTAAAGCTTCCGGAAGACAAAGGTGAATATATCGTAAGCTGACTGTCCACTCCTGAACAAGACGCTTCAATCGATTCTTGTCAGATCGAATGCGGCATACATGAAAGCAGTTTTCCAGAAAAAGAGTCAGTCGCTCGGTTGAATAGTGTCCGTTCAAATGAACGTAGGCGGCAATCTGAAGCTCAAACGGATGTACTTGGAGTGACGTCAAGGAAGACAAAGGTAAAAAGCAGTAGGACGGTAACGTAGAGACACAAAGATGTGCGCGATACATGGGAAGATGCAGAAAGGAACGAGGAAACGAAGAAAAAAAGGGACGCATCCGATAATTTTTGATCAACGTAGACCATAATCGTTCCGGGAACTTGCGGGGAGGAACATGTGGTGTTAAAAATTGTTGGCAGGTTAAAGGCACTTGTTGACAGAGTACGACTCGTCTGGAAAATGGTAGCGGATTCGTATACCGGACAATCCGTCCCTTCTCGATTACGTCCATGTAACCATGGACTGCAAAGGCTTCTTTCATCCATCCGTCTAGCTTAAGGAATGGCCCTTCCTTCTCACGAAAACCAATCCACCGGACTTCATATCCGTTGTCTGAATCAATCATCAACCTTCTTATCCATTCATCGCCTGTCATCTTCGAACGTTGGATTTCAATTCCAATCGCACCCGGCTGTAATAACAAATCAAATCGGCGTCGCCCGCGAATCGCTTCCAGTTCGACATCAAAATCCAGTTGTTCAAAATAACTCGCCAACCGTTTTTTCCAAGCGGCATGTTCGGACGACTCTCCTGTACATGCGGTCAAGTGGACAAAATGAAGCCGTTTATTCCCTTGCCGCACACGAAGTCGTGTCCGGCAATAAGGGCAAAACAGCTTTTTTGTCACTAACGTGTCCATCGTCTCCAGTTGACTATTGATACGGTTTCCTTGCTCATCGATTGCTTCAAACATCTTTAGCCTCCCGATCACCTAAATCATTCAGAGTAACGGTGAAAATAAACGAGAAATCGATTCAATCAAACGTTGGCGAAAACTTCGTCGCATAAAGACGTTGCGTTCGACCTGAGTCGAGTTCGAAAAATCTTCATAAAAATCACGCGTGAGTTCATGAACGGAGTTTGTACCGTATAAAAAGGCATTTACTTCAAAGTTCAGGTGAAAACTTCTTAAGTCCATGTTAGCTGTCCCAATCGTCGCAATCGCATCATCGACGACGATGACTTTCGAATGCATGAATCCTTTATTGTATTCATAGATTTTCACACCCGCTAACAAAAGGTCGTCAAAATAAGAACGGCTCGCATAAAAAACGATTTTATGATCAGGAAAACTTGGTAAAAGAATTCGAACATCGATACCAGACATCGCCGCTGTTTTTAACGCCGTCACCAAGTCTTCATCCGGAATCAAATAGGGCGAAGCGATATAGACAGAGTGCCTTGCTTCCGTAATCAATCCAAAATATAATGATTTCATCGTTTCATGGGGTTCATCCGGTCCACTCGCGATGATTTGTACGCCTCCTGTTGCCTCCTCCATCACTTCAAGTGGTTTCATATAGTATGGGGTAAACAAACGTTCCCCGGTCATGTAGTACCAATCCTGAAGGAAAATCAACTGTAGTTCTGATACGGCTTCTCCCCGAACAATCAGATGGGTATCGCGCCAAAAACCAAATGCTTTATCTTTTCCCATGTATTCATCACCTACGTTTATCCCACCTGTAAAGGCGACCGTTCCGTCAATGACCACGATTTTTCGATGGTTCCGATAATTGGATTTACTTGAGATGAAGGGTAAAACGACCGGGAAAAATGCATGCACCTCGATTCCTGCGTCTTTCATCTTTTTGAAATACGCTTTATCCGTCGAAAAACAACCTACTGCATCATACAAAAATCGAACTTCTACTCCAGCTTGGACACGCTCAATCAACGCCGCCTGTAATTCAAGCGCCAATTCATCATCTCGGACAATATAATATTCCAAATGAATATGGTGTTCTGCCTGACGAATTTCTGCCAACAGTAAAGGAAACTTTTCTTGACCGTTCGTCAGTACCTTCGTATGGGTATTATACGAAATTGGTAGTCGGCTGATCGAATCGATAAGTTTCACAACTTTTGCATAATGACCGTGTTTGAACACTGGATTGTGTACACCATGATCAAATTGGGTACGATACTTAATGTAAGACTCTTCATCGAGCATCGCTTTCAGACGAAACATTCTTTTTCGTCTATAATTTTGACCAAAGGTGAAATACACGAACACACCTACGACGGGGAGTGCCATCATGACAAGCGCCCAGACAAGGGTGCGTTCTGGATTTCGATTTTCAAGTAAAATGATGACGAAGACACTCAGAACGACCAGAATGATGACAAGGGATAACCACCCCACCATGTAGACACTCCAGTAATAAGAAAGAAACCCGATCAGACTGACCGTTAATAGTAACGTCATAAGTAATTGGACACGCCGTAACATGATATCCCCTCCTTTGATTTAATCTTGTATACACTTTATGTAGAAGGGACGATTCAAAATGAAAACGTATCTAGTGACTGGTGCAACAAGTGGTATTGGTGAAGCGACAGCCTTACAACTGATTCAAGAAGGACATACGGTCCTTGCTATCGGACGAAATGAAACAAAAGGACATGAGTTAGAAACAAACGGACAAGGACGACTTTTCTTTTTCCAAGTGGACTTGGCAGTTCCTTCTGAAATCGAACGGTTTTTTGAAACGACAAAAGAAGATTTCCCTACGATTGACGGAATCTTCAACAATGCTGGTACATTCGGAAAACCGGTCGCACCGGAACGTGTGACCGATCAACAAACAGAAGTCTTTCAAGTCAATTATCATGCGCCGGAACAAATCATTCAACATGCCGTGAAACGACTGAGTCGGGGTGCCTCGATCGTCAATAATAGTGCGATTGTCGGACACGTCAAATTTCCGGCGATGCTCTTACCTTATGCTTCCTCTAAAAGTGCCCTTTTAACCCTTACGAAAACGTACGCGGCTCGGTTTCATGGAAAGTATCGATTTAATGCCATTTGTCCGGGTCCTGTCGATACGAAGCTAAGCCATTCCCTTTATGGCGGAAAAGAGAAGTTTGACCTAGCGATGAAACATCATTTGCGTGGACATGCTGCTCATCCATCAGAAATTGCTGAAGTGGTCTGTTTTCTATTGTCGGACAAGGCCAGTTATATTAACGGACAAACATTAATCGTTGATGGTGGTTATACGTTAACTTAATACGACAGAAGAAAGGACTGCTTGCTGACGAATCAGAGCAGTCCTTTTTTCGTTGTGTGCTGTTGTCAGTTCGGAAACTGTTTGCGGATGAACGTAAAGACATCGTTCGCTACAATCAATTTTCCATATTCCGCTACCGGATGGATCATCTGTTCACTAAAGTTCAAGTACTCTGCAATCAAACTCATCACATTTTCCTGCTCTTCCACTTCTGTTTCTTCTTTAAAGTGAAGGTGAAGCAGGTACAGTCCATCTTTTTGATAAAGGGACGTACTGAGTTCTTCGAAGATAGGTGCTTCTGCATATTGGCTAAGGGCAATGATATGCTCGAAATCGGTTGTTTCAAATAAGACGTCTTGACTGAGTTCTGTTTCTTTCTCTTCCGCATCAGACATCGCGGAACGGAGTAAGGAATCCAGCTCCTCTTCATCAACTTGTTCACCGTCAACCGACGTTTTCGCGATTGTAACGGTTACTTCCAAACCTTTTTCAAATGCCTGTACTTGTATCCATAGTGGACCTTCGAAGGAGATGGACTCTTTTTCATTCGCTTCATCCATCATCTGCCAGAATAACTGTTCTCCACGCTCACGGTTGTACCAAATCTCGTCCCGGGCAAAGCCGCGGCGTTCGATATCCGTGTACGTAATGAAGAACTTGACTGTGTTGTCATTGACGCGTTCGATTTTCAATATGTCCACTCCTTTCCTCTCGCTCTTATATATAGTATACGAACGAGCACTTCACATAGATTCAAAAGAATCACTAAAACATATAGGGTATATTCCTTTGTTATCTTTATTTTAACCTTTTTAGGCGGTAACAAAAAGCACACTGCTCAGAAAGCAGCGTGCTCGTTACAAATTACTCATTGACAAGGCGCTGCGCTTCCAGTAATTGGAAGGTGCGGACTTTTCGTGGTAAAAAGCGGCGAATCTCATCCTCATTGTATCCAACTTGAAGACGCTTTTCGTCGATTAGAATCGGACGGCGTAACAAACCTGGATATTCTTGAATTAAATCATACAAGTGTTGTAACGATAAGTTTTCTACCGATACATCTAATTTTGAAAAGACTTTTGAACGGGTCGAGATAATTTCATCTGTTCCGTCCTCAGTCATACGAAGGATCTGTTTGATTTCATCAAGCGATAATGGTTCTGAGAAAATATTACGTTCCACAAATGGGATTTCATGTTCTTCAAGCCACGCGCGCGCTTTACGACAAGAAGTACAGCTTGGTGAAGTATAGAGTGTTACCATTGAAAAACATCCTCCCCCTGATTTACATCCAGTATCCTGTGACGAACACAGGAGCTGATGATTCTATTACTTGATTGTTTACATTGATTTTTACTTGAAACCCAATATGTTTTGAGATGAAAGAACTTTTCGTAAAAAAACTTGCTGGAGCCACCAGGTGGCTTCAGCAAGCTGGCGTGTGATCAAAGGGTTGAGAAATCGTCTCTTTTGCTTTCGGGAGTTTAATTTCTTTTAATTTCTTTTCAAAAATATCCCGCAAAAGGCGCTTTTTCAACTTTTTCTTTTTATCACGTTCTTTCATATCCGACACCTCACTCGGTCCGAAAAAAGAACAGTTAACCAACGAAAGCTAAATTATCATCTTCTACATTAATTAGTATACCACGTTTAGCTAATTTCTATTCCTACTTGAAGCAATTAATTATGTGAGATTGTCGATTTCCATTATGTAAATAGTTGCAATTACTTGCAATATCACGTAGAGTGTATAGAAATACTTACTCGTGAAAGGAGTTATTTCCTCATGTCAGTTACACTCGTTACGATCATCGAACATCCGATTGCCCAAAAATATTTAGAGCGGTCTGGATTAAATCATGCAATCTCCGTTGCAGAACGCGCCCTGATGCTTGCCACGCAACGTGGTTTAGACGCAGATACCGCTACGAAGGCTGCACTTCTTCATGACATCGGGCATTACGAATGGTATACAGACGGCACATGGAACTACGATTTGTATCGCCAAAATGATATCCATGCCATCAAAGGAGCAGAACGGGCTCACAAACTATTGATTCGCCTTGGAGAAGAACCAGAACGGGCAAAAGAAATTGCTCTTGCTGTCCTCTTACACACGGATTCATACTTGCCGCCCGGTACCATCAATCGGACCCCCTTGCAACAACTCGTCCATGAGGCAGATACGCTCGAAGAACAACCTGGTGGTCTTCATCATTACGAAAAAATTTCGTTTGAAGATGCTGTAACACGCCTTCGTGCTCTTGACTCCGTCGTTCATCGATTCAACAACCTTCCACGAATCGCTTCCGAAAATTAAAAAAAGGCATTCCCGAATATTCAGGAATGCCTTTTGATTTGGCTTAAACGAGTTGTGCTTGATAGGCTTCGAGTTCAGCATCCGTCATCGAGACAAAATGACCAGGCTCGATTTCGCGTAGTGGTGGGATACTCGAGTCTTCACTCGACTTCCCGACCGCTCCACCTGTTGGGCGGTCATAGATGATCCGCTTACGTGTCCGCTCATGCTCCGGATCCGGAAGTGGAATCGCTGATAGAAGCGATTTCGTGTAGGCATGCATCGGATTTTCATAAAGACGATCCGCATCACATAACTCTACAAGGTGACCCTGATACATAACGCCAATCCGGTCTGAGATATATTTGACCATCGATAAATCGTGGGCAATGAAGAGATACGTCAGACTACGATCACGTTGAAGCTGTTTCATCAAGTTGACGACCTGAGCTTGAATCGATACATCAAGTGCAGAAATCGGCTCATCGGCAATGATGAAATCCGGTTCGACTGCTAACGCACGGGCAATCCCAATCCGTTGACGTTGACCACCCGAAAATTCATGGGGATAACGGCTGGCGTGTTCTTTTGTCAGACCAACAGTTTCAAGTAAATCGTACACACGGTTGTTCCGCTCATCTTTTGATGTAGCGAGACCATGGATATCGATTCCTTCCGCAATGATGTCTCCGACTGTCATCCGTGGATTCAACGACGCATACGGATCTTGGAAGATCATCTGCATCGAACGGTTGAATTTTAATTTTTCTTTACGTGATTTTTTAGCGTGGACATTTTCACCTTTGAAAAGAACTTCTCCGTCTGTCGCATCGTACAAACCGATGATTGAACGTCCTGTCGTCGACTTCCCACAACCGGACTCTCCAACAAGACCAAGTACTTCTCCTTCATAGATGTCAAACGATAATCCGTCGACAGCTTTGACGACACGACCGCGCCCGATGTTAAAGTGTTGTTTTAAGTTTTTTACTTCAAGTAATTTACTACGTTTCTCCATTACTTTAGACCGCCTTTCAGAAGCGATTTCGCGAATGTGCTATCGGGACGATACTTCAGCGCAAGATCGCGGATGGCTACCGGTGGTTCTACATAAGGTGCTTGTGGGTGTAACAACCACGTTGCCGCTTCATGTGTGTCAGTGATCGGGAAGAACGGAGGTTCTTTCTCGAAATCAATCTTCATCGCATACTGGTTACGTGGTGCAAAGGCATCACCGACCGGTGGATGAAGTAAGTTTGGTGGTGTTCCCGGAATCGCTGGCAAGTCTTGCGAGCGATCGTCAGACGGACGAGGCATCGAACCAAGTAAGCCCCATGTGTACGGATGACGTGGCTCATAGAAGATCTCATCGACCGTTCCTTTTTCAATCAATTTTCCGGCATACATAACGGCTACACGGTCTGCCATGTTCGCCACGACACCAAGATCGTGTGTGATGAAGATGATGGCTGTACCCGTTTTTTGTTGGATGTCTTTTAACAATTCAAGAATCTGTGCTTGAATCGTTACATCCAGTGCTGTTGTTGGCTCATCGGCAATCAAGACCTTCGGATTACATGCTAACGCGATCGCGATTACGATCCGTTGACGCATACCACCTGATAGTTGGTGCGGATATTGTTTAAGGCGCGCTTCCGGATTCGGAATCCCGACGAGTGTCAATAACTCAAGTGTCCGTTTTTTTGCATCATCACCTGTCAAACCTTGGTGACGCTTCAATCCTTCAGCAATTTGTTTGTAGATTGTCATCGTCGGGTTGAGTGATGTCATCGGATCTTGGAAAATCATCGCGATATCACGCCCACGTACTTTTTGCATTTCTTTGTCCGATAACTTAACCAAGTCACGGCCTTCAAACATGATTTCACCTTTCGTGATCTCACCAGGAGGATTCGGAATCAAACGCATGATTGCTTTTGACGTAACCGATTTACCAGAACCTGATTCACCTACGATGGCAAGTGTTTCGCCCTTCTTTAAATCAAACGATACGCCACGGACGGCTTGAACCGTCCCAGCATACGTATGGAAAGCGACGGTCAAGTCGCGTACTGATAAAATAGTTTCCATTGTGGATGAACTCCTCTCTTATTTCCGTTAGCGACGTAGACGTGGATCAAACGCATCACGTAATCCGTCTGCCAGCATGTTAAAGCTGATCATGACGAGTACGAGCACTGTTGATGGTATGACGAGCAAGTAAGGGAATGTTTTAAGTTCTTTATACCCTTCATTAATCAACGTACCAAGTGACGGTTGTGGTGGAGCGAGACCAAGTCCAATAAAGCTAAGGAAGGCTTCGAAGAAAATCGCACCAGGAATCGTAAACATCAGTGAAATGATGATCGTACCAAGAGTATTTGGAATCAAATGTTTGAATACTAAACGTGCGCTAGAAGCACCAAGTGTACGCGCTGCAAGAACAAATTCCTGGTTCTTAAGTTTCAGGATCTGTCCACGTACGAGTCGACTCATCCCAATCCAACCGGTGATCGTCATCGCGAGGATGATAGTCGTTATCCCCGGCTCAAGAATCAAGATGAACAAGATGATCAAGATCAAGTTTGGAATACCTGTCAGGATTTCAGCAATCCGCTGCATGATGTTATCTACTCGTCCACCATAATAAGCAGAAATCCCACCATAAGTGACACCGACAATAACATCAATAATCGCCGCTACGAGACCGATGAACAACGAAACACGTGTCCCTTCCCAGACGCGTGACCATAAGTCACGTCCAAGATGGTCTGTACCAAACCAGAAGTTTTCTTCAACTTGTTTTGTTTCATAGAAATCAATTGGCTTTTCACCAAGTGTTGCCATTCCGTCAAATCCAGCCCATTCGAGACCTGTGATTTTTGGCGGAAGTTTTGCTTGTGTGATCGTCTGTTCGTATGCATCTCTACCAGAAATCATCGGTCCGAATATCGCTAACAATCCAATGATGATGATGATTACTAGGGACAGAATCGCCGCTTTGTTTTTACGAAGACGTGTCCAAGCATCCTGCCAGAAGTTTAAACTTTTCCCGGCAATCCGTTCTCCAGCTTGTTCATTAAATTCTACTCGTTGGAACAACGACGAGTCGAACTGTTCCGCTTTTGCGTTTGAATTTTGCTCTGCCATTATTCACTACCCCCCAAACGAATCCGTGGATCAACGACACCGTACAGAATATCGACGATCAAAATCATCAAGATGAACACTGCTGAGAAGAAGAGTGTCGTTCCCATGATGACTGTATAGTCATTTTGTGTGATTGACGATACGAACAACTCACCAAGACCTGGCACCGCAAAAATCTTCTCAATGACGAATGTCCCTGTAATCAAGGCTGCCGTCATTGGTCCAAGAATCGTGATTGCTGGAATCAAAGCGTTCCGTACCATATGTTTCCACGTGATCGATTGGCCATCCAGGCCTTTTGCCCTAGCAAGCGTCACGTAGTCTTGACCTGTGACCTCGAGCATTTCTGTCCGAACGAAACGTGCGATCGAGGCAGTTACACCAAGCGATAAGGAGACCGTCGGCAGAATCGTATGTGCTGGACTTTCCCAGAAGGCAACTGGCAATACGCCCCATTTCACTCCGATATAATATTGAAGAAGTGACGCAAATACGAATGATGGCACTGAAATTCCAAGTACTGAGATGAACATCGCGCCGTAATCGACTGCTGTATTGTGGCGAAGTGCCGCAACAACACCTAGAACAAGACCGAGTAAGACACCTAAGACAAGTGCTTGGATACCTAATTGAGCAGATGGTCCGATACGTTCCATGATCAAATCTGTCACTGGACGGCTATCGTACTTAAATGATACTCCAAGATCACCTTGGAACAAGTTAACCATGTACGATGCGTAGCGTTGTGGAAGCGGATCATTCAAGTTGTACTTATCCCGAAGGATATCTAACTGTTCAGGCGAAAGTTTCTCCTGGTTTTGGAACGGTGAACCCGGTAACAGATCCATTAGGAAGAAAGTGAACGAAGCGATGAGTAAAAACGTTAGTACGCCGTAAACAAGGCGTTGAGCTAAATAACGGCCCATAGATGGCACCCCCTATAAAGATTTTCTGTTTTTTTCGAAACATCAATAAAATCAGTATGACCCAAAATTGTCGGAACATTCAAGAATTTTGTCGTAAAAATTTAAATTCTTTTTATTTTGGTCTGATTGACGCCCCCCTGGCAGCTGTTTTTTCACAGTTAACCAATATTTCAGAATTTTTCGTTTGATTCCATTATACTTTGCTAACAAAGTAATTAGAACATCTTTTTTACGAAAAGTTCACATTTCCTTAAAAATGAGTTCCCATTCAGAAAAATTCGTATAAAACAGGAGCGTTCCTTGAATAGGTTTCAAGGACGCTCCAATTTTCAATTACTTCACATCAACATATTTGTACTGGAAATCAGCACCAAATACTTGGCGGTTGAAGTCTTTGACTGATGGACGGCTCAAGTAAGCTGCACCTGCTTGGTAGATCGGCGCGATGGCTTGGTCTTTTTCAATCAATTGTGACTCAGCTTGTTTAAAGAGATCAAGACGTTTAGCGACATCTGATTCATCGTTAGCTGCATTTAACAATTTATCGTAAGCAGACGATTTATACTTGATGTCATTTTGACTGTTTGTTGACTCAAAGATCGACAAGTTTGACATTGGATCTTGATAATCCGGACCCCAAAGTGCATACGACATTTGGTAGTCGCCTTTTGCTTCTAGATCCAGCTTGTTTTTGAACGGTTGTTGTTTGATTGTAACGGTGACGTTTGGAAGGTTTTGTTCAATCTGACCTTTCATGTACTCACTGATTTTTTTCGCGTCTTCGCTATCGAATGATAAAAGTTCGATTGTTGCTTTTTTGTCTCCGTTTGCTTTCTTCCAAAGATCAGCTGCTTCTTTTGCATCCCGATCAAACCAGTTGATGTCGCTTGCGTAGTCTTTACCGGCGTCATCTTTGATGAAATCTTTTGGAATGAAGCTTGTTGTCGGAATCGAACCGTTCGCAAGAAGTGTGTCCGTGATGCCTTTTGGATCAATCGCACGTGCGATCGCTTTACGGGCATCGACATCTTTCATCGTCGCGTCTTCATTGTTGAACTTCAAGTACGCGATCGAAGAACGAAGCGCTGTTTTGAATTCAGGTTTTGATTCATACGTCGCGACTTGCTCGGATGTGAGTCCTGCATAATCAATCTCATCCGTGTCATAAAGGTTAGCGACCGTCGATGTATCTTTGACGACACTGATTGAGACTTCATCTAATTTGACCGCATCTTTATCCCAGTAGTTTTCATTTTTCGTCAGGACACGTTTTGAATCCGTTTTCCATGATGTCCAAACGAAAGGACCGTTGTAGAGAAGTTTATCCGGCTGAAGTGAGAAATCTTTTTTATTTTTGTTGTAGAAGTCTTCACTGATTGGTGTATACGTTCCGAACGATGTGAGTGACAAGAAGTATGGTGCTGGACGTTCCAGTTTTACTTCAAGTGTCTTATCGTCAATCGCTTTGACACCTAGCTCGTCAACTGGTTTTTTACCTTGTGAGACATCTGAACCGTTTTTGACCGTATCAAAGATATACGCATAACCTGAAGCAGTTTTTGGATCAACGGCACGTTTCCATGCAAATTCAAAATCTTGGGCTTTGACAGGCGTACCGTCTGACCATTTTGAATCACGAAGTGTAAACGTGTATGTGAGGTTATCACTTGAGATATCTGTTTTTTCTGCGAGTGCTGGAATCGCTTTACCGTCTTTATCTAATCGGTAGAGTCCCTCCATCGTGTTTCCGATCATGTTGAATGCGACAGCATCCGTTGCCTGTGCTGGGTCGACCGTCGTAATATCAGACGTATCTGTCAATCGTAAAACTTTTTTCCCTTCAGAAGAACCTGCATCTTTATCTCCGCTACCTGTCGAACATCCTGCAAGCACAACGCTTCCTGCAAGCATCACTGATACCGCGAGACCGACTGTTTTTTTATTCATCGGTGAGTCATCTCCTTTTTGATTTTCAAAACCGCCACAAATACACGATTTTTTAAACATCTCGTCGAAACTGCCACAACGTTCCCCAAAACGCATTGACCTAGTTTCCAAAACTTAAACGAAGTGATAAATTGATTTTATGTGAGAATAACAATAACGTCAAGTGAATAGTCACACTATTTGCTATTTTACACGTTCTAAATAGTACATAGTCGTAACAAACCGTTGCTTTGCGTATAATGAGATTATCATCTCGGTGTAGGAGGTTCATCATGTCAGCTAAACTATTTCGCCCGCTTTTAATTGCTTTGGTTTTAACAGCAGTCTATACGATTTGGGCCGTCGTCACGGATGCTACCCACTCATTTTTCTATCATTTGTCGGGTGGTTTGTTCATCTCTGGTTTTCTACTGCTCGCCATCGGCTTTTTCTCCAACATGTCGGCCAACGGTTTTTTCAAAGGCATAACAGCCGGCTTCAAAAAACAACGGGAAGCTAAATTACGCGAAGTGGACGGCGATTATTACGAAGACGAAGAGGAAGAAGAGGAGCTTCTTCAAGAAAAACGAAAGCGGACTTCGGGCCGGACAGCACCTTATTTATCGAGTGGGTTTATATGTATCGTCGTCTCCCTCCTATTATCATTTGTTTAATGGAATTTAGGATGACGACTGAAACGAAGATATGGTAAAGTAAGAGGAACGATATATGAGAACACAGAGAAGAAGAGTAGTAAATCCGGCAGTCACTTATAGAGAGTCCATGGATGGTGGAAATGGATAGTCGACGCGGATCGAATGGACTTCGGAGTGGCTGATTCGAAATGATGTAGAATCAGACGGGTTTGCCCGTTACAGCAAATGAGCGGCTAGTTTTCTAGCAACTTGGGTGGCAACGCGATGACTCGTCCCTTGAATTATTCAAGGGACGAGTCATCTTTTTTTATCTCAATTTTTGGAGGAATTCACATGAAAACGATTTTTTCAGGCATCAAACCAACTGGTACGGTGACACTTGGTAACTACATCGGAGCAATGAAACATTTCGTCAATTTACAGGACGAACATGACGCTTATTATTGTATCGTCGATCTTCATTCGATTACGGTCGAGATTGACCGGGTTGAATTGATGAACAACACACGTGCACTCGCTGCCCTCTATATCGCAAGCGGGCTCGACCCAGAGAAAGCAACGATTTTTGTCCAGTCGGAAGTTAAAGCACACGCTCAACTCGGTTGGATGCTGACATGCCTCTCCGGTATGGGTGAACTGGAACGGATGACACAATATAAAGACAAGTCGCAAGGTAAAGACCGGATCGGTGCGGGATTATTTGTTTATCCGACCTTGATGGCAGCTGATATCCTCTTGTACGACGCGGAACTTGTTCCCGTTGGCGACGATCAAAAACAACACATCGAGTTGACACGAGACTTGGCACAACGTTTCAACAGTCGTTACTATGAGACGTTTAAAATGCCGGAGCCGGTCATCGCTGAGACAGGTGCCCGTATCATGAGCTTGACGACACCTGAGAAAAAGATGTCCAAAACCGATACGAATCCAAAAGGCTACATCTCGATGCTTGATGCACCGGACGTCATCCGCAAAAAAATCAAATCTGCCGTGACCGACTCGGAAGGCATCGTTCGATTCGATCGGGAACAAAAGCCAGGTGTCTCGAACCTGCTTGAGATTTATTCATTACTCGCCGACATCCCAATCAAAGAGTTGGAAGCGAAGTATGACGGATTGAACTATGGTGTCTTCAAAGCAGATGTTGCGGAAGTTATCGTGGCTGAACTCGAACCAATCCAGCAGCGATACTATGACTTGATTGACTCGGAAGAACTCGACCTGATTTTAGATCAAGGACGGGATAAGGCGGACCTCGTTGCTTCCCGTAAACTCGCAAAAGTCGAAAAAGCAATGGGTCTTCAACGCAAACGGGCAAAAGTTAAAAAATAATTCTATCTGTTTTTTTACGATCCTTCCCTCTCTTCTTGTTTTCCAAGAAGAGAGTTTTTTTGATTTGCTCAACAAAAAAAGCGTTCCCATTGACGGGAACGCTTAACACTCTTATTTTCCTTCGATTGAAGCCCATTTGTACGAGAAGTCTGCGCCGAAGTTATGTTCGACAACTCCTTTGACATATGGTTTAACCATGAATGCACGTCCACGCTGATACACAGGCGAGATGGCTGCAGAATCAAGAAGGATTTTCTCTGCTTCTTGAAGCTCAGACCAACGTTTTGTTGCATCTGTTTGTGTTTTCGCATCGTTGATGAGTTTGTCGTACTCTTTATCCGACCACTTACCACGGTTGTATGGTCCGTCAGTCAAGAAGAGATCGAGGAACGTCATTGGATCTTGGTAGTCAGGACCCCAGCCGGCGAATGAGAATTCAAAGTCGCCTTTGTTTTCGAGATCCAGCTTGTTTTTGAACGGTTGTTGCTTGATCGTGACTTTCATGCCTGGAAGGTTTTTCTCAAGCTCACCTTTCAAGAACTCACCGATTTTCTTCGCGTCATCACTATCGTAGTTAAGAAGCTCGAGTTCAACCGATTTTTGACCGATTTCTTTTAAGCCCTCTTCCCATAGTTTTTTCGCTTCGTCTGCATTGTACTCATTGAATGTCGGGTACTTTTCACGGAAGTCTTTTCCGTCAGCATCCTTCGCGAAGTCTTTTGGTACTAAGAAGTTGGCAGGGATTGAACCGTTCGCCAAGATGACGTCCGTGATCCCTTTTTTGTTGTAACCCATGTCGATGGCACGACGGATTTTTTCGTTGTTTAATGCTTTGACTTTCGTGTTCAAGTAAAGGTAGAAGATTGTTGACTCGCCTTTAGTCTTGAACTCTTCGTTATCTTGATACTGAGCAACGAACTCTGATGAAAGACCAGCACGGTCGATGTCACCTTTTTCGTAAAGGTTAACGGCAGTTGATGTTTCTTTAACGACTTTGACGTTAATTGTGTTCAACTTGACGTTGTCTTTATCCCAGTAGTTATCGTTTTTGACCATTTTCCAGCCTTGTTCGCGTGTCCACTCTGTTAACTTGAATGGTCCGTTGTAAAGTGATTTATCTGCAGTTGAACCGAAGTCCTTGCCGATTTTTTTCGAAAGTTCTTCTGATTTCGGCATGAATGGACCGAATCCAGTTAAACCAAGGAAGTAGTCAGCTGGTGCTTTCAATTTCACTTCGAATGTTTTATCGTCGACAGCTTTGACGCCAACTGCATCACGCTCGCCTTTTTTCGTGTTGTATTCTTCAGCACCATCGATGTTGTAGAAGACGTATGCATATTGAGAAGCGTTTTCTGGGTTCAGAACTTCTTTCCACGCAAATTCGAAATCTTTAGCAGTGATTGGTGTACCATCCGACCATTTTGCATCACGTAGCTTGAATGTGTACGTCAACTTATCGTCTGAAACCGTATGACTTTCTGCAATACCTGGTGTTGGTTGTTGCTTGTCATCCAAACGATAAAGACCTTCCATCGTGTTGTTCAAGACATTGAACGACACGGCATCCGTAGAAGTTGTTGGGTTAAGTGTCGGAATATCAGCACTTTCGATCAAGTTTAGCGTCTGCTCACTTGATTTCTTGTCCGAACTCTTATCGCCCGATGATGTGTCATTTGAATCCGTCGTCGAACAAGCTGCGAGGAACGCGCTTGAAACGAGAGCTACAGATGTAGCCAGAGCAAAACTTTTCTTTTTCATGATACGATGACCCCCCTAAAATTTCCAAAGCTAGCAATCTGAGGTTTTTGAACGAAAAAAAAAGTCGTTATTTCTATTCGAACAAAACCCTTCGTTACAAATAGTTTACAATGTTCTGATAATTTTGCAAAGCTTTTATCCGATTTTTCTAAATATTTTTTCAAAGCGACATCAAAAACAGCTGGTAGTTCATTTTTATTTTGTATTTTTTTAAAGATTTCATACCCCTGTTTGATTAAAAAAATAACTAAAAAAAAGCGATTTTAACGGTCGACTGAACCGTTAAAATCGCTTTTTTGATCTTATGCATGATACCGTTTGAAGACGAGTGAAGCATTATGTCCACCAAATCCCAACGAGTTACTGAGGGCATATTCAAGTTCCCATGCCCGGCTTCCTTCACGTACGTAATCAAGATCACAACCTTCACTTGGTTGTTCCAGGTGAATCGTCGGATGGACGGTTTGCTCTTGAAGTGATTTAATCGCCGCAATCGCTTCAACACCACCAGCTGCACCAAGCAAGTGACCAATCATCGATTTTGTCGAATTGATTGCTAGTTTTTTAGCATGTTCTCCAAATACCGTATGAATCGCCTTTGTTTCAAGCACGTCATTCATCGGTGTACTCGTGCCGTGCGCATTGATGTACTGAACGGCCAGCGGTTCGATACCGGCATCTTGAATCGCCATCGCCATTGCGCGCGCTCCTCCGTCACCATCCGGGTCTGGTGCCGTGATATGGTAAGCATCTGCCGTCAAACCGTATCCACTGACTTCTGCATAAATCGTTGCTCCACGAGCCATCGCATGCTCATATTCTTCAAGAACTAAGATTCCAGCCCCTTCGCCCATGACGAACCCGTCACGTCCTTCATCGAAGGGACGGCTGGCTGTATTCGGATCATGATTCGTCGACATCGCTTTATTGGCGCAAAAACCAGCAAACGATAGATTTGTGATCGGTGCTTCCGCTCCACCGGCAATCATCACATCCGCATCTCCCCGCTCGATGACACGTAATGCTTCCCCAATCGCATTTGTTCCTGAAGCACAGGCTGTGACCGAACAGTTATTCGGGCCTTTTGCTCCTGTATAAATCGAGACTTGTCCGCTTGCCATGTTCGGAATCATCATCGGAATGAAGAACGGGCTGACACGACGATGCCCGCGTTCAAAATAAATCTTTGCCTGTTTTTCAATCGTCTCGACTCCGCCAATTCCAGATCCGATCCAGACACCGATCCGTTCTGCATTTGCTCTGACGTCAAGACCTGCATCCTTGACGGCTTCCATACTCGCAACAAGCGAATAATGGACAAACCGATCCATCTTGCGCGCCTCTTTCGCTTCGATGAATTCCGTAATCTCAAACCCCTGTAATTCACCCGTCACTTTTGTTGGGTATTCATCGATATCCAACCGTTCCATTGGACGAATCCCATTTTCTCCTGCTTTTAATGCCTGCCAAAATGTCTCGACATCATTTCCAATTGGTGTTAATGCGCCCATACCGGTTACTACTACACGTTTTCTCATCATCATCATTTTATGTGTTCTCCCCTTTAGTCCAAGTAATATAAGCTGCTCCCCAGGTCAATCCAGCACCAAATCCAGCCAGGACGAGTGTCGTCCCTGGTTGAAGCCGTCCTTGTCGACGCGCTTCTTCCAATGCCAATGGAATCGATGCAGCAGATGTATTGGCATGTTCATCAATCGTCACGATGACTTTCTGTTCCTCAATCCCTAACCGTTCACGTGCCGCATCGATAATCCGTAAGTTCGCTTGATGCGGAATCAACAAATCGAGTTCTGCGAGTGATCCGTTTGCTTTATGAATGACTTTTTCGACGATGTCCGGTAATTTCCGTACCGCAAACTTAAAAACTTCCCGACCATTCATTTCAATTGGACCATCTAACTCTTTAAAGAGAAGATGTGCCCCTCGACCATCTGTTCCAAGCTCAAAGGCATTTAAGCCCTGTTGTTCTGTCGGACCGAGTACAACTGCTCCGGCCCCATCCCCGAACAGAATCGCGGTCGATCGGTCTGACCAGTCGACGATACTCGACATCTTTTCTGCTCCGATGACGAGGGCGTATTTTGACGTTGTCGCCGCCATCATACTCGCTGCCGTTTGTAATGCAAAAATAAATCCGCTGCAAGCCGCGCTGATATCAAAGGCTGTTGCGCCTAACGCACCGATTCGGTCTTGGACGATACAGGCCGTCGAAGGAAACGCACGTCCCGTTGCCGTTCCGACTACGATCAATCCGATGTCATCTGCCGTCAAGTTCGCATCTGCCAATGCTTTCTGAGCCGCTTCCGTTGCAAGATCCGTTACATCTGTCGTTTCATCCGCGATATGTCGTGCTCCGATTCCTGTTCGTGTCCGGATCCATTCATCACTTGTATCAAGCGTTGCCGCTAAGTCATCATTGGTGATGCGACGTTCGGGTAACGAGGTCCCGAGTCCTACAATTCCAATATTCATATGGTTGCTCCTTTAAAATTAGTATCTGGTACTAATATAAAGCGTTAATCTGATTTTGTCAAAGAGAAAAGAAGGCCCAGTTTCCAGGGAACCTTCTTTTCGGTAACGCTTATTGTTCCGAATCTGTTAACGTCCGGACGACTTCCATGACCATTTTCGCCGAATTGATCGACGCAATCTCTAAAAATTCATCAAACGATAATGACGCTTCTTCATCGGCACTGTCCGAAATCGAACGTGTCACGACGAACGGTACATTGAATTGATGACAGACTTGCGCAATGGGTGCGGCTTCCATCTCAACTGCCGCGACATCCGGAAAGTTCGTTTTGATGGCATTCGAACGTTCTGTATCATGAATGAAGGAATCTCCCGTCACGATCAAACCATGTACGACACGAATCGCTTCCATCCGTTCGATGACGGCTTCTGCCGTCGCGATGAGTTTTGGGTCTGCCGTGTAGGCAGCAGGCATCCCTGGTACTTGTCCGTACTCATAACCAAATGCTGTCACATCAACGTCATGATGACGGACTTCTGTCGAGACGACGACATCGCCGACTTTCAGACCTGCTCTGAATCCGCCTGCTGATCCTGTGTTGATGACGGCACTCGGCTTGAAATGATCGAGCAATAGTGTCGTCCCGATCGCTGCATTGACTTTTCCAATACCGGACTTCAAGATGACGACAGGTACACTGTTCAGTAATCCCTCATAAAAATGATAATTGGCGATCACCGTATCTTTTCGTTCCGATAATTCATTACGAAGTAAGTTGACTTCTTCTTCCATCGCACCGATGATTGCGATTGGCATATTTATTCCCCCAGTCAAACAGAAAACCGGATTGCTCCGGCTCCTGTCAGTTCTTATTTATTTAATCGATGTGATTTTGACAGCAAAGTCTCCACCTGGTGCTTGAACGGATACTTTTTCACCTACGCTGTGACCAAATAAACTTTTGGCGATAGGTGATTCGTTTGAGATTTTACCAGTGAATGGATCTGCTTCCGCACTCCCGACGATCGTGTACGTTTCTTCTTCATCATCTTCGAGAATCAAGAAGGTAACCGTCGTTCCGATACCAACGACAGAAATATCCTTTTCATCTTCTGAGATGATCGCGACGTTCCGTAACATCTCTTCCAACTGAGCAATCCGTCCTTCAACCATCGCTTGTTCTTCTTTCGCTGAATCATATTCCGCGTTTTCCGACAAGTCACCAAATGAACGAGCAATCTTAATGTTTTCGACAACTTCTTTTCGGCGGACTGACTTCAGTTCGTTTAATTCACTTTCAATATTTGCTTTACCTTCAAGCGTCATATAATACTGTTTTTCTGCCATTTTTGTCACGCTCCTTTTTATTCCACTAGTATAGTATATTCACATCTTTTTTGGAATCAATATCCTCTTTCGTCAAGTGCCGACCGGTAATCCAGAATCGCCCGGATCTTCGTGACGAGTAAATCGATTGCCACGTGATTTTCTCCGCCTTCAGGAACGATGATATCCGCATACCGTTTTGTCGGTTCACAAAACTGAAGATGCATCGGACGAACGACTTTCGTATACTGTTCGACGACCGAGTCGATCGAACGGCCCCGCTCATTCATATCACGTTGCATACGACGGAGGATCCGAACATCCGCATCCGTGTCGACGAAAACTTTAATATCCATCAATTCCCGTAAACGTTCATCTTCAAGCGCTAAAATCCCTTCGACGATGATGACGTCACGCGGGTCGAGTGTAATCGTTTCTTCCGCTCGTGTATGTGCGACATAATCGTAGACCGGTTTTTCGACTGCCTGGTTTTCGCGCAATTCCTTGATATGTTCAATCAACAAATCATTATCGAAGGCAAATGGATGATCATAGTTCGTTTGATAGCGTTCTTCCATGGATAACTCACTTTGGTCCTTATAGTAAGCGTCTTGCTCAATCATGACGATGGATTCACTTGGAAATGCTTCGACAAGCGAACGTGCGACCGTCGTCTTTCCTGAACCTGTTCCTCCAGCCACACCAATTACAACCGGTTTTTGCATTGAATTCGTACCTCCATCATTCATTCCGACTTCACTTTCCGACTGACGGATACACCGTCTCCGAGTGGGAAAATCGTCGTATCATATTGATCTTGCTCCATCATCCATGCCGTAAACTCTTTGACAAGACGAACCAGACGCCGCCTTCTCCGGTCAAAGGTTTTTGGATCCGTTTCGAGTACGTCACCATGCAAAAACAGATTATCCGTGTATAAAACTCCGCCTATTGGCACTAGTCGCCCATAACCGTTAAAGAATTTTTTATACTGTCCTTTGGCCGCATCGATGAATACGGCATCAAACTCCTGATCAAGTGTTTCGGCTAATTCTACTGCATCGGCAAAAACGATGTCAATCCGATCTGCGACATCCGACCGTTCAATGAACATTTTCGCTTCGGCATATCGTTTGGCATTTCGTTCCACCGTCGTGATGCGGGCGTCCGGTAAGGCACGAGCCATCCGGATTGCACTATAGCCGATCGCCGTTCCGAGTTCGAGAATGCGTGTTGGCTGCTGCAGCGTCAGCAACGATAACAACACTTCTGAACCGGTCAGTTCGATGATCGGAATATGGTGTTCTTTCGCGTATGTTTCCATTTCCTGCAACAACGGATCACGTTGCCGGATCATTCCTTCGACATACGCTGTAAAATCATTCATTCAAAATTCACTCCTTCTGCGCATAAACAGGTTGACCGGGAACGAACATACCGTCCCCGATCAACCCCTTGTTCACTGCTCTTTACTTGCTTCGTATTCAACCCATTCAGGTTTATACTTGACAACATTTCGTTGGTGCTCCTCGTATGTTTCTTCGTAGAGGATTTGACCACGTGGATTTTTATCACTTGGTGGTCGTGCGAAGAAGTAGACATATTTTGTCTGGTTTGGACTAAGGACGGCGAGGATAGAATCTTCGCTGACGGTCGAAATCGGACCAATCGGAATACCTTCGTATTTGTACGTATTGTATTTCGAATTGTTTTCGAGATCTTTTAACGTCGTCAGTGCTGTATTTTCTCCCGTACCGTACCAGACCGTTGGATCCGATTGGAGTTTCATTCCGTCGTTGAGACGATTCGTGAAGACACCGGCAATCTCGCGACGATCGTCTGGCGTCGCTGCTTCCCGCTCGACCATTGATCCGAGACTCAACACTTCATGGAAGGTCATACCCGATTTCTTGATCGCATCCGCATTCGCATCATAAATCTTTTCCATCTGGTCTAACATCGTTTCTGCGATTTGATTGATACTCTTTCCTTTGTCGAACTCATATGTCGCTGGGAATAGGTATCCTTCTAGTGAGTAGAGGACCCCTTCTTTCGTCACTTCATCCGTCAACATCGGATACTTTTCAATCAAACTTTTGATATACGCCTCATCCGTCAAGGATTTTTGAATCGAATCTGCCTTAAAGCCCGTCGCTTTTGCGATGATGGCAATTTGTCGGTCCATCGTGATCCCTTCAGGAATCGTTACTTTGACATCCGCTGCTTTCATGATTGTTCCGGTCTTCAACTCATTGATGATTTCGTCTGGTGTCATCGCTTGTGTCAAGGTATACGTCCCTGCTTGGAATGACGATTCATTCTTGTAGCGGACGTAATAACGGAAAATCGTTTCGTTAGCGATTAAATCCTTTTCTTTGAGAAGACTTGAAATCGTACTTGTTCCAGCGCCAAGCGGAATTTCGACTTTGACGGACTTCGTCGCTGCTTCGTTGACCGGTTCAAGTGAACTCTTTAAAAAGATATAGATGGCTGCTCCTGCTACTAAGAAAATCGTGAACAACACTGAAAGGATGATCAGCGTAATCCGGCGCGATGTCCGGCGGCGCTTCTGTTCTTTTTCAGCATTTTTCTTCCATTCATTCTCCATTGGTTCCTCCTTCTTCTCTTAAAACAAGGTGACATCGAAAGAGCATTGCTCTCACGACATCACCTTATGCACGAGTCGGTTTAGTCAAGCTCGTCTTCTAATGTATTGAATACTTCTTCAATCTCATCCCATGTTTCTGCATCGTCTTCTGCGATCGGAACAAGATTAAAATCGTTATCTCCATCACCATATTCGTCTAGTTCATAGACAAAGATGTCGACTTCTTCTGCTTCATCATAATCCGCACCGATTGGTTCGAGGAAAATGTATGTTTTGTTCGAACGTGGACTTTCATAACGTAAACGTTCCGCAAACTCAAAATCATTACCTTCGCCATCAGGAATTACGTACCGTGTTGGTTCATTCTGTTGCATCATTCATCCGCTCCTTTAATGCAGTCTCGAGTTCATCCCAAGTCTGCTCATCGTTTTCATCAATCAGGCTCAGCTCAAAGTCGTCTTCGCCTTCACCAAACTCGTCGATTTCACAGATGATTAAATCATCTGCACCTTCTTCCGGGTGACCGATCATTTCAAGAAATAGATACGTTTTACCGGTTCGTTCACTGACATAACGGTACCACTCTTCGAAAAGATGTTCGCCACCGTCTTCATCAGGAAAGAGATACTGCCGTTTTTCTTCCGACATCTCATTTCCTCCTTATCGATTTGCCCGATCCAAATAAGATTGCAGGATCATGACTGCCGCCATCTTATCGATGACGAGTTTCCGTTTTTTCCGACTGACATCTGCATCAATCAGCATACGTTCTGCCTGCATCGTCGTCAGTCTTTCGTCGACGAGGACGCTCGCAAGACCAGTATGCGCCTCGATTTCACGCGCAAACGCTTCACTGGCCTCTGCTCGCGGTCCAATCGACCCATTCATGTTTTTAGGATGTCCGATGACGATGATTTCGACACCGTACTCCTTAATAATTGCCTCGAGCCGTTTAAAGGCGACAGGATAGTCCGGCTCCGTCCATTTGATGGTCTCGATACCTTGTGCCGTCCAGCCCATCAAATCACTTACCGCAACACCAATCGTCTTTGAACCGACATCAAGCCCGATCGCACGCTTCATTTTTTGTCTCCACTCTCCGATAAATAAGATTTCACGAGTTCTTCTAGTAGTTCATCACGTTCAATCTTTCGGATCATATTACGTGCATCGTTATGACGAGGAATGTAAGCAGGATCCCCGGAAAGAAGATATCCGACGATCTGGTTGATCGGATGATAGCCTTTTTCTTCTAAAGCATGATAGACCGTCAACAACACTTCACGTGTCGCTGCTTTACTATCGTCTTCTGGGAAATTAAATTTCATCGTTTGATCCATCTGACTCACGTTAATCACCTCTTTCATTTACACTACTTCTCTATTATGCCAGTGATTGCACGTAATGTGAAGTAAACGCAAGCGCTTCGTTCAATTTTGCAGGATCTTTTCCGCCCGCCTGTGCCATATCCGGACGGCCGCCACCGCCACCGCCGCAACGTGTTGCGACTTCCTTGATCAGTTTACCTGCGTGATATCCCTGATCGATCAAGTCTTTTGAGACACTCGCAACGAGATTGACCTTATCGCCTTGGGCACTTCCAAGAACGATGATTGCTGAACCAAGGCTACCTTTTAGTTCGTCCATCATGCCACGGAGAGCGTCCATGTCTTGGACGTCGACTTGTTTAGCAAGGACTTGGACGCCATTGATTTGTTCAACATCGTCTTTGAGTGACGCCGCTTCGATGTTCGACAACTTCGCTTGTAATGATTCGTTTGTGCGTTCCGTTTCACGAAGTTGGAGTTGGAGCGCTTCGATCCGTCCTGGCACTTCCGCTGTTTTCGTTTTCAACACACGTGCCGCCTGCTCGAGTGTCTGCAAGTGACCGTTCATGACGTGATACGCACCTGCACCTGTGACCGCTTCGATCCGTCGTGTCCCAGCACCGATACCGGACTCAGAAACAATCTTGAACAGACCAATTTCTGCTGTATTCTTGACATGAATTCCACCACATAATTCGATCGAATACGTTCCCGCCGAAACGACACGGACTGTTTCACCATATTTTTCGCCAAACAACGCCATTGCACCTTTTGCTTTGGCATCAGCAATATTCATCTCTTCGATTTCAACAGCGAGTGATGCCCAGATGGCTTGGTTGACATCTTGTTCGATCGTCGTTAATTCTTCTGCCGTCACTGCACCAAAATGCGAGAAATCAAAACGAAGACGTTCCGCTGATACAAGCGAACCCGCTTGATTAACATGTGTACCAAGCGTATCCTTCAAGGCTTTATGCAACAAGTGTGTCGCTGTGTGGTTTTTTGTGATTGCTTGACGTGATGAGGCTTCGACCGTTGCCCGGACCGTCGCATCAGCCAACGCAATCCCCGTCCGGACGACGACCGTATGCAAGTTTTGTCCATTTGGTGCTTTTTGAACATCTTTGACATCCAGTACAAAGTCTGCACCGACGATGGTTCCTGTATCCGCGACTTCTCCACCACTCTCCGCATAAAACGGTGTGATATCTAATAAGAGTTGTGCTTCTTCTCCTGCAGCGACTTCTGTCACTCGCTCTCCATCATGCAGCAACGCAATGATTTTCGCATCCGTCTCAAGGTCCGTATAACCAATGAATTGGCTCGGAACGGTTAACGTCGCGAGGACTTCCGATTGTTGCTGCATCGAACCACCATCTTCACGGGCAGCACGGGCACGCTTCCGTTGTTCATCCATCGCCCGTTTGAAACCTTCTTCATCTACCGACATCTGGTGATCTTCTGCGTATTCGACCGTCAGCTCGAGCGGGAAACCATACGTATCATACAGACGGAATGCATCTTCGCCACTGATTGTATGTTCGCCATTACTTTTAGCCGTTTGTGCCACTGTATTCAAGATGGCCAGACCATCATGTAACGTCTCATGGAACCGCTCTTCTTCGTTTTTGATGACACGTTTGATGAAGTCTGCTTTCTCCGGTACTTGTGGATAGAAGTCCACCATGACACTCCCGACCGTATCAACGAGTTCATGCATGAACGGACGTTCGATGCCAAGCATCTTCGCATAACGGACGGCACGACGCAGCAAACGGCGTAAGACATAACCACGTCCTTCATTTGAAGGCAATGCCCCATCTCCAATCGCGAAGGCTACTGTCCGGATGTGGTCGGCGATGACTTTAAACGCAACATCGAGTTTCGCATCTTCCCGATACGTTTTCCCACTGAGTGCTTCTGTTTTGTGGATGATCGGCATGAACAAGTCCGTATCGAAGTTTGTTGGCACATCCTGCATGACGCTTGCCATCCGTTCGAGTCCCATCCCTGTATCGATGTTTTTCCGTGGTAATTCTGTATAGTTGCCATGTCCGTCATGGTTGTACTGACTGAAGACGATGTTCCAAATTTCAAGGTACCGTTCGTTTTCGCCACCCGGATACAATTCGGAATCGTTTGGATCGTCGCCAAATGCCGGTCCACGGTCAAAGAAAATCTCCGTATTCGGACCGGATGGACCTTCTCCGATTTCCCAGAAGTTATCTTCTAGCGGAATGATGCGTTCAGCTGGTACACCCAGTTCGAGCCAAATCTGACGAGCAGCATCGTCTTCCGGATGAATCGTCACGGAAAGACGTTCCGGATCGAGTCCGTACCAGTCGTCACTCGTCAACAGTTCCCAGCCCCATTTGATGGCATCTTCCCGGAAATAATCGCCGACAGAAAAGTTTCCGAGCATCTCGAAAAACGTATGGTGACGGGCTGTTTTTCCGACGTTTTCGATATCATTCGTCCGAATCGATTTTTGAGCATTGACGATTCGTGGATTCTCTGGAATGACACGTCCATCAAAATATTTTTTTAAGGTCGCGACACCTGAGTTGATCCAAAGTAATGTTGGATCTTCAATCGGGACGAGCGACGCGCTTGGCTCGATTGCATGTCCTTTTGATTGGAAAAAATCGAGATACATCTGACGGATTTGTGCACCTGTCAATGGTTTTAATGGTTTCATCGAAAATACCCCCGAATTGATTAGTTTGTCCTGAACGCAAAAAAACGATACATTCATCCCTGAAAAGGGACGAAAGCATCGCTCTCGTGGTACCACCCTCGTTCGTAAAGACAGTTCCTCTCTTCACCTCGAAAAATCCAATAACGGAGATTACCCGCAAGTGTTTGCACTCGACTCCGGAAGGAGCTTCGGACGAATCGTCATGGAGATGGTTGCAGCAATCCCATCTCTCTCTGGTACATGAACAATTCGTCTTACTTAACTTCCATCAACGTTTTGCGTCCATTCATCTACCGTGATTATTACCTATCTGACGCATCCAGTCAAGTCTTTGTCATCCCGCCCAGCCGTTCAATCAGCCGGGTCCGTCGACGTGGTTCTTCCTCCTGCGACGCTTTGTAAAAGGCGCGTGGATCACCAAACAACAATAAACTCGCTTTCGCACGGGTCACAGCCGTATAAATCAGATTCCGAGAATGTTTGAAGGCACCTGTGAAGAAAACAGGCATCAAGACGATTGGAAATTCCGACCCTTGCGCTTTATGGATCGTAATCGCATAGGCATGTGTGAACTGATCCCAGTCACTCCGGTTGTATTCGACTTCCGTCTGATCAAAACGAGCGATGATCTTATCGACCTTATCGACGTTTTCTTTCGCAAAAAAGATATTGACGATTTCGCCGATATCTCCGTTATAGACGTTTTCTTCCGCATTATTGACGAGCTGGAGAATCTTATCACCGCTCCGGTAAATCCGTGTCCCCTGTTTGACTTCCCGTTTCTTTGGCGCTTCCGGATTATAGACTTGTTGGAGGACGATGTTCAGTTCGTCAATCCCGACTTGTCCCCGGTAGGTCGGCGCTAAAATTTGGACATCGAACTTCGAGTAGCCTTTCGCAAGCGCTTTTTCTGCGAATGCCGCGATGCCGCGTAACGACTCTTGTGGCGCCAGCGAATAAAAACGACGATCCGATAAGGGGGCAAGCAGGTCGGCTGACGTCACCCGATTTTTTAAATCATGGGCCAGACGAAGGATCGACGAATCCTCGGCTTGCCGATGGACGACATTTAACCGGACGACCGGAATCCCGTCCGTATCCATCAAATCCGCCAAGACTTGTCCAGGTCCGACCGATGGTAACTGATCGCGGTCCCCGACAAATAGAATCTTCATCCCGTTTGGCACAGCCCGTAATAAACTTGATAACAGATAAATATCGATCATCGATGATTCATCGATGATCAACACCTTTCCTGTGATCGGTTGATCTTCGTTTAATTGAAAGTTCGTTCCATCATATTTCAAGAGACGGTGGATCGTCATCGCCGGAACGTCCGTCGCCTCGGACAGACGTTTCGCCGCTCGTCCGGTCGGCGCGACGAGGACATACGGATAGACCTCACCTGATTTGACCTGGCTTTTTTCAAGTGGCCAGTCATGAATCTCCTGTAACGCGTGCAGGATTCCTTTGATGACTGTCGTCTTTCCGGTACCCGGACCACCTGTCAACACCATCAACGGGGCTTTAACCGCGAGTTCGATCGCCTCGCGCTGTTGGACGGCATATTCCATTCCGAAACGTTCCTCCAGTTGACCAATCGCCGACAAGATTGTTGCGACATCGACTTCTTGTTCCGAGCCATTCGCCATGACGCGGGCCAACTCCTTTGCGGCCCGGACTTCGGCGTAAAAAATCGTCGGTAAGTACAAACAACCCTCTTCGAGTTTGACCTTATCTTCCGTCAATAATAATTCGATGGCTTGTTCGAGCCGTTCGCCCGGGTCTTCCCCTAGTAGACGGGGTGCCCGCTGCAACAAGGATTCGACCGTCGCGAAGGCATGACCTTCCGCTGCCTCTTGCTCTAGAATATGCATGATGGAAGCTGCGACCCGTTCCGGATGTAAACCGACGAGACCAAGATGCGAGGCAATCTGATCCGCTGTCTTAAACCCGATTCCACTGACTTCATACATCAAGGAATACGGATTTTCACGAATTCGTGCCATCGCGTCTCCTTCGTAAGCGGCATAAATCTTCGCCGCTAGTTTTGGGGTGACGTCAAACGGGGCTAAAAAGAGCATCAATTGATCGACCCCATACAACGTGGCCAGTCGGCTAAAAATCACATCGGCCTGTTTTTGTTTGAGACCCGGCACCCGGTCCAGTGCCTTGCCGTCTTTTAGGATGACATCAATCGCGTCCTCACCTAAGGCGTCGACGATATTTTTCGCTGTTTTCGGACCAATGCCGGTAAACGAACCATTTGTCAAAAAACGGACTGCCGCGTGTTTCGTCATCGGGACCGACCGGCGAATCAGCTCTGCTTTTAATTGTTTGCCGAATCGGGGATGGTCGATCAACCGTCCAAACGCTTGATACGTTCCACCCAGTTCAATCCCGACGCCTGTTCCCGTGACGACCAGTTCTGTTTCTTTTAATTCAAAGTTTTTTTCTTTGATTGTGATCAAAACGATCGAATGGGCCTCTTCTTCGGAGGAAAACAGCACACGTTTGACTCGACCTACTACATGATGGGGGTGCTCCATCGCTCCACCTACTTTCTTCACTCCAGTTCTCTGCCATTATCATAGCATTCGTTTAGTCGATTTTAAATGAGGGAAACGTACCTTGAATTAATTTTTGATAGGAGGAACGGATAATGGGACGTTTGCCGATTGCCGGATTATGTGAATTAGTATTAGAAGTTGAGGATATGGAACGTGCTGTCGCCTTTTGGAATAAAACACTTGGGATTCCAATCGTCGAACAGTGGGCGCCAGAGGATGCTGAACCCAGTCAGGAGCAAGCCAAAACTGACGGTGTCTGGGCGACTTGGCTCTACATCGGTGGGAACACCCGCCTTGGTCTTTGGCTCAAACGTGACTTCACGATGGAAGAGCGGACAGTCAAACGACTTCCCGTCACGGAATGGGACAGTCTATATGATGAAGGGGGCATGCATGTCCACTGCGCCTTTTATGTCGAAAAAGACAAATTTGACGAGGCACTCGAATTTTTACGTACAGCTTCGATTGCCGTCAAGATTCGCGAGTGGGACGAACAAGAAACCTCAAACGACAAAGAGTATTCTGCTTATTTCAAAGATACCGAACAGAACGTCATCGAATTGTACACCAAAAACATGGACGAAGCGTACGAAAATTTTTCTGGCCCTTCGTTACGTGTCATCCGAGAAGTCGGGCACTAAAAAAACTCGCCGTTTTTCCGATTATCATCGGGAACGGCGAGTTTTCTTATTTTAATAACGCATCCATCTTCGTTTTCGCATCTTGTGCCAACGTATGATTCGGTTGATACGCAAGGACGGTTTCAAGTTCGGTATAACACGCTTCTTGCTCTCCTAAGAAGGCGAGTGCAATCGCATAATTGTAACGTGCATCCGTATGCGTCTCTTCCAGCAATAGCACCTGCTCGAAGATTTCTGCTGCTTCTTCGATCTGTTCGTTTTGGGCGAGCGCCAATCCGTACTGGAAGGCGATTTCGACATCAACGCCGTTCAATTCCGTTGCCTGTTTCAGACGGGGAATTCCTCGAATCGGATCACCTAACTTTTGGTACGTCAGTCCGAGCATGAAGTGTAAATCGGCATCGTCTAGTCCATGCAATAACGCAAGTCGTAACGATTCTTCCGCTTCGACGAGTTGATCTGCCGCGAAAAACAAGGCCCCTTTTGCATAATGGGCACTGGCAAACGTCGAATCGATCGTCAATGCCTTTTCATAAAACCGAAGAGCGCGGTCTGCATCATCCATCGATTGGAGTAATGTGCCCAGATTGACATAGGCCGTCGGATCGTTTGGTTGTGCTTCGATTGCATCGTTAAAGGCCTGGGCAGCCAATTCATAGTTACCGGACTCCAGATGTCTAAAACCTACTTCATTATAGTTCATATAGTTCTCTCCTTTAGGCAAGATATGCTAAGCGTTCCCCTGCTTTGTATGCTTCATCGATCGTCGCACCACCCAGACAGATGTCACCATCATAAAAGACGACCGCTTGTCCAGGTGTGATCGCACGTTGACGCTCGTCAAATGCGACGTCAAGACGACCGTTTTCAAGCACACGTACCGTGACTGCCGTATCCGTCTGACGATAACGGAATTTCGCCGTACATCGGAATTCTGTTCCAGCCGGCATCGATGCCGTCCAACTGATGTCAGATGCATACAAACCTTCTGAATACAACAATTCATTGTGGAAACCTTGTTCGACGAATAAGATGTTGTCCGCCAGGTTTTTTCCGACGACGAACCACGGTTCACCATCTCCACCGATGCCAAGACCATGCCGTTGTCCCATCGTATAATACATCAGACCATCGTGACGTCCCATCGATTTCCCGTCCAGCGTCCGCATTTCACCCGGTTGGGCCGGTAAATACTGACTGAGGAATTGTTTGAAGTTTCGTTCCCCGATGAAGCAGATACCGGTCGAATCTTTTTTCTTCGCTGTCGCGAGGTTCGCTTCTTCCGCAATTTTCCGGACTTCTGATTTTTCCATATGTCCGATCGGGAACATCGCTTTTGCAATTTGATCTTGTGACAGTTGGTTCAAGAAATACGTTTGATCCTTGTTCGTATCGACGCCACGAAGCATTTTATGTTCCCCATCTTCGTAGACGGCACGGGCATAGTGTCCCGTCGCAACGAAATCAGCGCCAAGACGCATCGCGTGATCAAGGAACGCCTTGAACTTGATTTCTTTGTTACACATGACGTCCGGGTTTGGCGTCCGTCCGAGTTTGTATTCGTCTAGGAAATACGTAAAGACTTTATCCCAGTACTCTTTTTCGAAATTGACCGCATAATACGGAATCCCGATTTGGTTCGCAACAGCGATGACATCTTCATAATCTTCTGTCGCCGTACAAAATCCGTTTTCATCTGTATCGTCCCAGTTCTTCATGAAGATTCCGATGACGTTGTACCCTTGTTGTTTTAATAAATAAGCCGTGACCGAAGAATCGACACCGCCGGACATTCCGACGACGACCGTTGTTTCGCTCGGTGCTTTTGCGCGTGTGTTCATTTTCTTCACCTCTTAGTTGTTCTGAAACGATTTTACGATATCTATCAGTCCTTGTGCGAGTAGTTCGACTTGTGCTAAATCATTCCCTAATCCGAAGCTGATCCGAACAGACTGTTTCGTCCGCGGATTTTCACCGTACATCGCTGAAAGGACATGGGACGGTTCAATCGATCCTGCCGTACAGGCACTTCCGCTCGAGACGGCAATTCCCCGCATATCGAGCATGATCAAAAACGGTTCAATCTCGACATGGGGGAAATACAGGTTGATGACTTGCGCCAATCCTTCCGCTCCATTGATTTCAAAGTCGATCGTTGACGCTTCGAGCCGCGCGAGTAACATCGTCCGTAGCTGACGATAATGGTTCGTTTGTTGCTCCCGTTCCTCGGCCGTCAACCGGACAGCTTCCGCAAAACCAACGATTCCGGCGACGTTTTCGGTCCCGGCACGGCGCTTGCGTTCCTGCTCGCCACCAAAAGACTGTGCTTCCAGCTTGAGACCAGAGCGGACATACAGTAAGCCGACACCTTTTGGTCCGTTGATTTTGTGACTCGAAGCCGATAACAGGTCAATCCCCATCGTTTCGACATCAATCTCCCGCTTCGCAAAAACCTGGACGGCGTCCGTATGAAACAAAATCTGTTGTTCCTGTAAGAATCGACCACATGCCGCAATCGGCTGAATCGTTCCGACTTCGTTGTTGCCAAACATGATCGATACTAAAATCGTATCGGTCCGAACAGCAGCACGTAATGCGGATTCCGATACGACGCCGGACGCAGGTACATCGAGATAGGTCACTTCAAACCCACGTTTTTCGAGTTCTTCGAATGCGTGAAGGACCGCATGGTGCTCGAAACGTGTCGTAATGACATGACGCCCCTTGACCTGGTACTGCATCGCGGATCCGATGATGGCGTAGTTATCCGCTTCCGTTCCCCCGCTTGTAAAGATCACTTCCGTTGGGTTAGCGTTTAATTCTGTTGCGATCGTCCGTCGGGCAGCATCGATCGCAGCACGTCCTGATCTTCCGAACGCATGGACGCTCGACGGATTGCCAAACTGCTCTAACATGTATGGCGTCATTTTTTCCAATACTTCCGGACGCATCGGCGTCGTCGCCGCATGATCAAAATATATCATTGTTGTCACCTCTCATATATAAAACATGTATCCTGTATCGTCTTCTTCGGCTAAATCTTTTAACGTCGTCGTATCCAGTACTTGATCGACGGCACGTTGGATTTTATCCCATAACTTCCGTTTCGTCACTTCGTCACAGTTGTCACCTTCGACGACGACGAGTGGTCCTTCGAGCAAACGAATGATGTCGCCTGCCGTAATCTCGTCTGCCGGACGCCCTAATTTGTATCCACCATATGCCCCACGAACGCTCTTGACGAGACCGCCGTTACGAAGCGGCGCAATCAACTGTTCTAAATAGTGTTCCGACAACTCATAACTTTGAGCAATTTTCTTTAAGGATAATGGCTTTAACTCGCCTCCTTTAGCGAGAGCAATCATGATTGTCAGACCGTATCGGCCTTTTGTCGAGATTTTCATCATGCGAAAAAACATCCTTTCTAGTATAGTAGTAGCTAAAAGTCGAAAGAAGGAACGCTACCTATGGCTAATCTATTTGAATCCCACTCTCCTGCTGGTCCGCTCGCCAATCGGATGCGTCCTCAATCCTTGGACGAAATCGTTGGACAACGTCACTTAATCGGAGAATCTACCTTGTTACGTCGGGCGATCCTTGCCGACCGGCTTGGGACCGTCATTTTCTACGGACCACCCGGGACCGGCAAAACGACGCTTGCCCGAGTCATCTCCAGTTATACGAAGTCAGCGTTTGAACAATTAAATGCCGTCACGGCAAAACTGGATCAACTGCGCGAAGTCCTGAAGGCGGCCGAATCGCGACTCCAGTTTGACCAACAAAAAACGATCCTATTTTTAGATGAAATTCATCGGTTTAATAAGATGCAACAAGATGCATTATTGCCAGCCCTTGAAGCCGGTACAATCACGCTGATTGGTGCAACGACGGAAAATCCAAGTTTTGAAGTCAATGCGGCTTTGTTGTCTCGAGCAACCGTTTTCCGGTTTGAAACACCGACGACCGACGATTTACGGATCGTGTTACGACGTACATTACAAGATCAAGAACGCGGGCTCGGAAAATATCCGATCACGATCACCGATGACGCCGTCGACCATTACGTCAAATTATCGGACGGGGATTACCGGGCTTTACTGAATGCACTAGAACTCGCCGTCTTGACGACACCGGAAATCGATGGGGAAATCACGATTGACCTCGCGGTTGCCGAAGAATCGATCCAACAAAAAGCATTAAAATACGATAAGGATGGTGATCGTCATTACGATGTCATCTCTGCCTTCATCAAGTCGATTCGTGGCTCGGATCCAGACGCCGCCTTATACTGGCTCGCTGTCATGATCGAAGCTGGGGAAAGCCCTCGCTTCATCGTCCGGCGCCTGTATGTCCATGCTGCCGAAGATATCGGTTTATCAGACCCACAAGCCTTGTTGCTCGTCGATGCCTGTGCCCGGGCTTGTGAATACATCGGTTTTCCGGAAGCACGCATTCCACTTGCGGAAACGGTCCTCTATTTAGCGACTGCTCCGAAATCAAACGCCGTCATCACGGCAATCGACAAAGCACTCGAACTGGTCCGACGTTCCGATGGCGGTCCGGTCCCCCCACATTTACGCGATGCGCATCATGCTGGTGCTGCAGCGTTAGGTAACGGGGTCGAGTATCAATATCCACATCAGTTTCCACATGCTTATGTCAAACAAAACTACTGGCCCGAAAATCTGGCACGAACGAAACCTGTCTTCTATACCCCTAGTCCACGTGGTTTTGAAAAACAAGTGCAGGCCCGACTCGATTTTTGGAAAAAACAACCGTAAACGTACGTATCAGAAAAAGCGACCTCCTCAGGTCGCTTTTTTAACGGACACGTTCGATGATGACGCCTGCTTCCCGAACGATTTCATTGATGACATAACTCGCCGCAATCAATCCCCCTACGGATGGGACAAAGGCATTCGAGCTTGGTGGCATCTTCGCTTTCCGGATGACAGCTTCGTCATTTCCAACGACTTGCCGCACTTCTTCGATGATTTTGACAGGTGGTTCGTCAGAGAACACGACAGGTACACCTTTATGGATTCCCTCTTTACGTAATCGTGTCCGGATGACTTTCGCGAGCGGGTCATAACTCGTATCCTTGATGTCAACGATCTTGATTCGAGTCGGATCCATCTTATTCGCCATCCCCATACTCGAGATGATCGGAATCTGACGTCGCTTACACTCTTTGATCAAATGAATCTTAAAGGAAACCGTATCCGACGCATCGATGACAAAATCCGGATTTTCAGCGAAAAAAGCTTCATATGTTTCTTCATTGTAAAACATCTTTAAACGAACGATCTCGAGGTCGGGATTGATTTGCATCAACCGATCGGCCATCGCATCGACCTTCGGCTGTCCGACCGTCGGGAGTAGAGCATGAATCTGGCGGTTGACGTTCGTGATGTCGATGTCATCTTTATCGACGAGGATCAAACGTCCAACACCACTACGGGCAAGGGCTTCCGCCGAAAACGAACCGACGCCGCCAATCCCTAAAATTGCGACAGACTTGGATGCCAATGCGTCAAGTCCAGTCTTACCGATTGCTAATTCATTACGCGAAAATTGATGTAACATCTCATAACCTCACAATACTCATACTGTTTTACTCGGAATTATATCATAAAAAAAAACGTCATGCGACGTATAGATGAATCACTTTTTAAAAAATAAACGATGGGACCCGAAGTGCCGTGTCGATACCTTATTTTTGAACCTGCTGTGCAGGTGGGTGTCTTATCCGACTCCTATTCGTACGTCCTCCTGCTGTGTTACGAGGCATGTACTACTAGTTGGAACGTCAGACTCCCTATCAAAAAAGAGTGGCTCAAAGATAAAAGGCGGCTCTCGTACATCTCAGGAACCCCATCTGTTGCATTTAATATAGCATTCCCATTATCGAAATGCAACTGGTTCCGGCTCTTAAAATTTGATCATTTTTCAGTCGTTTCACTTGACATCCAACGCCGGATGAATGCCCCTGTCGGATCGTATTTTTGTTGTTGGAATTCCGGGTTGAATCGTGGTGTACGTGTCGCGTTTCCGACCCCTGCAATGTAGGCCCAGTTCCCATAATTGGAAGCGACATCGTGGTCAATCAACTGCTGTTCAAAATAACGCGCCCCGATCCGCCAATCTTGTTTCAGATCGTGAATCAAATAACTCGCCGTAATCTGGCGTCCACGGTTCGACATCCATCCCGTTTCTCGAATTTCACGCATGAAGGCATCCACGAATGGTTGACCGGTCCGTCCCGCCATCCAGGCATCGACCGCCGATTGATCCGTTTTCCATGTCAGATGACCATCTCGCAAGCCATTGGACCGAAAGAGCCGATGTCCCGTCTCCCGCATCGTCAAGTGGAAAAAGTCACGCCACAACAATTCGAAGTATAACCAATAAGTCGATTCGTTCGCCCCATGCAGACGTTCAGTTCGTTGTAACTCTGCCATGACACGCCGTGGCGAAAGCGAACCGTTCGCAAGCCAAGCCGATAATTTGGAGGAATCATCGCGATCAAAGCCGTTCCGTGTCTCTTTATAAGTAAAGACAGGTCGTTCCAGGTACTCGGTCAAACGAGCACGCCCTGCCGCTTCACCGCCTGCAAACGGAAATGACGTATGCGGATGATCCATAGCTCTCACCTCTTGCGGTTCAACATACCGGACTTCTCCCGGTGCATCGATCGGTTCCGCGAATCGACCGGACTCTTCGACTCTTTTTCGAAATGCCGTAAAGACTCGTTTCAGTTCATCACTACCGATGTCTTCCCGAAGATGTAACGTTTGTGTCTCATACATACAGGCTGTAAACTGTCGCAGAACCTCCTGTTCCAGACATTCTTCGTAAAAACCAGTCATCCTGTGAAAATAGAGGACATCCTCCGGTTCAATGAACCGCGAGAGTTGTTCCATCGACCCCCCTCGCAAAATCGTCAGTTCGATTCCAAGTTGCCCTAAATGATCCCGTAAGGATTGGAGCGTCTCCCGTTCAAATGTCACGTGTTGGTGACCTCTCGTCTCTGTCTCACGTTGAATGAAAAGTGCTCGGACCGTCTGTTGTTCGCTACAGGCACGCGACAATGCTTCATGATCATCGACCCGTAAATCATTTCGATACCATACGATTCCCGCCATTTCATCAGCTCCTTTTTTCTTTTCTACTCGTACTATCTCAGTCTTCCGCTCTTACGCAAAGAATCAATGTGCGGAAAAGGTTTTGTTTTTTTGCTTTAGTGGAATATAATTAGTACAACTTACGTAAGGAGTGAATCATTTCATGGCAGCTAAAAAAGGGAAATTAAAGACATTAATCACGCTCGCTACGACGGTCGGACCGATCGTCTACAAATTCTATAAAAAACAACAAGCTAAAAAATCAATCAATACACCAAAATAATGCATCCCTTAAAACACGCTTCCCTTATAAAGAGAAGCGTGTTTTTTGATGTCTAGCTTTCTTTTGCTTTATCTCCATTCCGATGGACTTCACATATTTCCTCCGTGTTTTTCATTTTTTGCTCACTCCACTGCTCCCCTCTTCGTAAAAACGCCAAGGGTATGCCGTTGCCTCGCCGGCGTTCGGAATCCCGATTCGAGTCGTCTGCACGATCGTTCCTGCAGGGCCTGCCTCGATTTGAAAACGAGAATCCGTATATACATCCACAGCGGAGTCAGCCGTCGTCAACCCGAAGGCTTGGCACAACTTCGCCGGTCCATTGACGAGATTTTTTTGTTCCGTTTTTGTCAATGTCGCATACGGTTTCGCAAACCGACGAGTTGCGATGAGGTCATGCCCGCTGATAATCTCCGCGCCGCGCAGTAAGACCGCATATCCTTGACCACTCTCCCCACAGACGATGTTCAGACAATGGTGCATGCCATAAGTGAAATACACATAGATGTGACCGGCCGGTCCAAACATCGGTGCCGTCCGCTTCGTTGGGCGTCCGCTGTAGGAATGGGCCGCTTGATCGTATGGTCCAAGATAGGCTTCAACCTCCACAATCCGCATCGTGACTGCACCAACCGTCAGAAGACTTCCGAGTAATTCCGGCGCGACATCGACCGGTGATCGTTCAAAAAAAGACCTTTCCATCTTCATTCCTCCTAAAAAAAACAGATTTCCCTCTGACCAGAAGGAAATCTGTGTTGTTTATGATTGTTTGACTGCCGTCCGGATCGACAATTCGTTTAATTGTGCATCCGAGACCGGACTTGGTGCTGCTGTCAACAAGTCACTCGCCGACGCCGTTTTCGGGAAAGCAATCGTATCCCGTAAATTCGTTCGTCCCGCGAGTAACATGATGAGACGGTCAAGACCTAACGCAATCCCCGCATGCGGCGGCGTTCCGTATTCGAACGCTTCCATCAAGAATCCGAACTGTTCGTTCGCTTCTTCTTCCGTGAATCCAAGCAATTTAAACATCCGCTCTTGAATATCCCGTTCGTAAATCCGTTGTGATCCTCCACCTAACTCATACCCGTTCAAGACGAGGTCATACGCAACGGCAAGGACGCTGCCTGGGTCCGTCTCCAGTTTATCGAGATCTTCCCGGCGTGGCATCGTGAACGGATGGTGGTTCGCATAAAAACGACCATCTGCTTCTTCAAATGTCACGAGTGGGAAATCCGTCACCCAAAGGAAATTGAAGACAGTCTCATCAATCAATCCAAGTTCTTTTCCAAGTTTTTGGCGAAGTGCACCGAGGCTGTCGGCAACAATCGAAGCTTTTGCCGCCACGAAGACAAGTAAGTCACCGGCTTCAGCAGCCGTTGCGTCAACAAGACGTGCCGTCGCTGCTTCATCAAAGAACTTCGCGATTGGCCCGTTCAGACCTTCTGCTGTCACTTTGACCCACGCAAGACCTTTTGCGCCGTAGATAGCCGTGAATTCTTGTAATTTATCAATATCTTTACGTGAAAACTGATCTGCTGCACCTTTGACGTTTAAGGCCTTGACTTCGCCCCCTGCTTCAAGCGCCATATCAAAGACTTTAAAACCGGCTCCTGTGACCGCTTCCGCGACATCAATCAACTCAAGACCAAAACGTGTATCCGGCTTATCTGAACCAAAGCGGCTCATCGCTTCTACATGAGGCATCCGTGGGAACGGTGTCGTGATGTCTTTTCCGAGTGTTTCTTTCATGACACGTGTCATCATCGCTTCCATCATCGCGTACAAGTCTTCGACATCCATGAAGCTTGTTTCGATATCGACCTGTGTGAATTCCGGTTGGCGGTCTGCTCGTAAATCTTCGTCACGGAAACAACGGGCGATTTGGAAGTACCGCTCAAAACCAGACACCATCAACAATTGTTTAAACAATTGCGGTGATTGTGGCAAAGCATAGAATTCGCCGGGATGGACACGACTTGGAACGAGGTAATCGCGTGCGCCTTCCGGTGTCGACTTCGTCAAGATTGGTGTTTCGACTTCAAGGAAGTCTTGTTCGTCGAGGAAGTTTCGCATGATGTTCGAAGCTTTCGAACGCAGGCGGAATGTTTCTTGCAGCGACGGGCGACGTAAGTCCAAATAACGGTACTTCAGACGAAGATCCTCGGATGTTTGTTCCGCTTCTTCACTGATCGGGAACGGCGTCATTTTCGAAGCGTTCAAGATGATGACTTCATCCGCGACGACTTCAACTTGTCCCGTTGGAATGTTCGGATTCGGATTTTCACGTTTGATGACGGTTCCTTTAATATCGAGCACGTATTCTGAACGAATCGTTTCCGCTAAGCGGTGTGCCTGTTCGTTTTCCGGTTGGAAGACGACTTGGACGATCCCTGTCCGGTCGCGTAAGTCGAGGAAAATCAATCCACCTAAGTCACGGCGTTTTTGAACCCATCCTTTTAACTGAACTGCTTGCCCAATTGTTTCTTCTGTTACTGTTCCGTTCATATGTGTACGTCCGATCATTGTACTTCCTCCTTTAATTTCGCAACAATCGTGTCGGCAACTGCTGACAGTGGGACATCAATCTGTTCACCGGTCGACATATCTTTTAGCGCCGCTGCACCACGCTCGACTTCTTCGTCTCCGAGGATGACGGTAAAGCGTGCTTTCATGCGGTCTGCTGCTTTGAATTGTCCTTTAAACTTCCGTCCGAGGTAATCACGATCCGCGACGAGTCCTTCTAGACGCATCAATTGCAGCAAACGGGTTGCCGTTTTTTCGACTTCATCGTTCCCTTGCGCCACGATGAAGACATCAATCGACTCATCGATTTCCGGTAAGACCGCTTCGTTTTCAAGCGCCATCAACAAACGTTCGATTCCAATACCAAAACCGATTCCCGGTGTCGCCGGTCCACCAATCTGTTCGACAAGTCCGTTGTAGCGACCGCCGCCACAAAGTGTCGTGATCGCCCCGAAACCTTCTGCTTCCGACATGATTTCAAACGACGTGTGGTTGTAATAGTCAAGACCACGAACGAGCGTCGGATCAATGACGTACTCGATGCCTAACGCATCCAGATGAAGCAAGACTTGATCAAAATAGTCTTTTGATGCCGGGTTCAAGAAGTCAAGAATCGATGGTGCCGTCGCCATGCTCGGGTGATTGCGATCGACCTTACAATCAAGGACACGCAGTGGATTGGCTTCGAGACGATTCTGGCAGTCCTGACACAACTCATGCGCAACGGGCTTGAAGTGATTGACAAGCGCTTCCCGGTGCGCCGCTCGACTTTCACTGTCACCGAGTGAATTGATGACAAGCTTTAATTTCTTTAAGCCGAATGACCGATAGATGCTCATCGCAAGACTGATGACTTCTGCATCGATTGCCGGTTCTTCACTGCCTAGCGCTTCGACGCCGTATTGGTGCAGTTGACGGAAGCGACCCGCTTGGGGACGTTCATACCGGAACATCGGTCCGATATAAAATAACTTGACCGGCTGATTCGGTGAACCGTACAGTTTATTCGTCACGAACGATCGGACAACGGCAGCCGTCCCTTCCGGACGAAGCGTAAACTGTTCTTTTCCACGTTTTTCAAGCATGAACATTTCTTTCTGGACGATGTCCGTCGTCTCCCCGACACCCCGTTTAAACAGTTCTGTTTCTTCGAAGATTGGTGTTCGGATTTCCTTGTAGTTATAACGTTTACTGATCTCCCGTAACTGGTTTTCAATATACTGCCAACGCTCGACCGTACCCGGAAGCACATCAAACGTTCCGCGTGGTAATTTCATCCTAATTCCTCCTTTTGAATACAAAAAAAGTCCTCGTCCGCAAAGGGACGAGAACTTGAAGATCCCGTGGTACCACCCTGGTTGCTGAATCTAATTCAGCCACTCGGTGCAGTTAACGCCTGCTTACGATTTTCCCTACTCTACTGTTTCAGGAAAATACCTCAGAAGGGTCTTTCATCTAGTTCGCCTGATCACCCTTCCAGCCAAGGGGTGACTCTCTACGCAGCCGAGCTCTAAACTACTCTTCTTCATCATCGGTTCTAATATCGTTCTGTTATCCCCTATATTGCCTCGTTCGAAAGATCCTGTCAAGACTTTGGTCACTTTTCTAAAATCAAGGTGACCGGACCATCATTGACGAGTGCCACATCCATCATCGCTCCGAACTGTCCCGTTTCGACCGTCAGTCCCTGCTTACGCAAACGGTCATTAAATGCTTCGTACAGTTCGTTCGCGTGATCCGGTTTTGCGGCTTCCGTAAATGCTGGGCGTCGCCCTTTTTTAACATCTCCGTATAACGTAAACTGGGAAACGGATAAAATACTTCCGTCGACATCCTGAAGCGATCGGTTCATCCGTTCTTCCTCGTCCTCGAATACACGTAATCCCGCAATTTTATCCGCCAACCAATTGACTTGTTCTAGCGTATCTTCATGCGTGACCCCGACGAGTAAAAGAAATCCTTGATCGATTTGACCGGTAATCGATCCATCGACCGTCACGCTTGCTTCTTTGACCCGTTGTAATACGACTCGCATTCCTATCCGCTCCTTATGTCATCATGACGCGATGTACGGCATACACGTCTGATATCTGTTTAATCCGGTCGACCACTTTCTGCAAGTGGTTGACGTTGTCAATCGCAATCGTCATTGAAATCTTCGCTTGTTTGCTGTCGTCCCCTTTACCACTTACGGCAACGATATTCGTATTCATCGCCGAGACGGATTGAAGGACGTCATTTAAGAGACCCGCTCGGTCAAATCCAGAAATCTCAATTTCGACATTATAACTCTTGACCGTCTTGCCCTCATGTTCCCATTCGACTTCCAGCAATCGTTCCGGATTTTGTTCGTGAATGACATTCAGACAATCCGCCCGGTGGATCGAGACACCACGTCCGCGTGTGATATAGCCGACGATATCGTCTCCCGGTACCGGATTACAGCACCGGCTCATCCGAACCAACATATTGTCGATTCCTTTGACACGAACCCCTTCCGGATTTTGTTTTTTCGGTCGGTCGAACGTCTTCATCCCACTGATGGCATCGTTGAGTTCAAGGTTTTTTGATTCTTTATCCTTGCGCAATTTTTCCGTCAATTTATGCGCGACTTGAGCGGCTGTCAATCCATGATAACCAACCGCGGCATACATATCTTCCTCTTGACCGAAGTTGAACTTCCGTGTCACGTCTTCAAGTGTCTTGTCGTTGATGACATCCTTCGGTTCAAAACCAAGCTTCTTCACTTCTGCCTCAATCAGCTCGCGGCCTTTGGAGACGTTTTCTTCCCGTTGTTGGCGCTTGAACCATTGACGAATCTTATTTTTCGCTTGACTTGAGACACAAATCTTCAGCCAATCCTTGCTTGGTCCGTAACTGTGTTTTGATGTGACGATTTCAATGATGTCACCGGTTTTCAGTTTATAGTCAATCGGTACCATCCGTCCGTTGACTTTCGCTCCGATCGTCCGGTGTCCGATTTCCGTATGAATCCGGTACGCATAATCAATCGGCACCGATCCTTTAGGTAATTCGATGACATCACCCTTTGGTGTGAAGACATACAACATGTCGCTAAAGAAATCGACTTTGACAGATTCCATGAATTCCTCTGCATCGGCTGTATCTTTTTGAAGCTCTAAAATTTCACGGAAATGAGCGATTTTATCTTCAAAACCGGATTTTGCTTCCTGTTCCTTGCCTTCTTTGTAAGCCCAGTGTGCGGCAATTCCGTACTCGGCGATGAAATGCATATCGCGTGTCCGAATTTGCACTTCAAGCGGTTCACCCTTTGGCCCGATGACCGTCGTATGCAGTGACTGGTACATGTTCGGTTTAGGCATGGCGATATAGTCCTTGAAACGTCCCGGCATCGGTTTATATTGTGTATGAATGATTCCGAGCACCGCGTAACAATCTTTGATCGAGTCGACGATGATCCGGACGGCCATCAAATCATAAATTTCGCTGAATTCTTTTTTTGAATTTTGCATTTTATTATAAATCGAATAGATGTGTTTCGGGCGGCCATCCACATCCGCTGCAATCTCAACTTCTTCGAGTACTTCGTTAACTTCATCAATCACGGATGTGACCAGTGCTTCCCGTTCCGTCCGTTTTTGTTTCATCATCGAGACGATCCGGTAGTATTGTTGCGGATTGATGTAACGAAGACTGATATCTTCGAGTTCCCATTTAATCGTCGATATCCCGAGTCGATGCGCAAGCGGCGCAAAGATTTCGAGTGTTTCTTCTGCTTTTTGGACTTGTTTTTCTTTCACCATATGTTGTAACGTCCGCATATTGTGCAAACGGTCGGCTAGCTTAATCAAGATCACACGGATATCTTCTGCCATCGCAATGAACATCTTCCGGTGGTTTTCAGCTAATTCTTCCCGTTTGGATTTGTATTTGATTTTACCGAGTTTCGTCACACCATCAACGAGCATCGTCACGTCTGCTCCAAAACGTTCCGTTAGTTCCTCCAGCGTAATGTCAGTATCCTCGACGACATCATGAAGAAGAGCGGCAACGATCGTCGTCGCATCCAGTCCGATATCCACTAGTATCCCCGCTACTTGAACGGGGTGAATGATGTAAGGTTCACCCGATCGACGAAATTGTCCTTCATGCTCGTCTTTTGCGAATTGATAGGCACGTTCGATATCCTTGACTTCTGCCTCGGTCATGTACTCCGCACATCGAGCGAGAAGGTCTTCTACATTTACGATTTGTTTATTTGTCATCCCTTATCCTCACCCAGTCCCCGGGATTGATTACGCTGAATCCCTAATATATATATCTTCTATTATCGTGAAATTTTGATAATATGTCAAAATAAAAAGAAATACCCCCCCGACTACAGCCGAGAGGATATCTACTACGTATTAATCTGCGTAACGAATCAAGGACAAGATATCGTATCCTTCTAATTTTTCACGTCCGCCTAACCCATCGAGTTCAATCAAGAATCCGATTCCGGCAACTGTTCCGCCAAGCTGTTCAATCATTTTGATTGTCGCTTCGATCGTTCCACCTGTCGCAAGTAAATCGTCTAGAATGACGACGCGTTGTCCGGGTTGGATCGCATCGTGATGCATCGTCAAGACATCTTTTCCGTACTCGAGACCATACTCGACACGAACTGTCTCACGCGGTAGTTTCCCTTCTTTACGAACCGGTACGAAACCGATTTCCATCGCGTAAGCGGCTGGACAACCTACGACGAATCCACGTGCTTCCGGACCGGCAATGACGTCAGCATCTTGTTTACGCGCATAATCGATCAAGGCGTCGACCGATTGTTTGTAGGCAGGACCATTCTGCATCAGTGATGTGATATCTTTGAAACTAATTCCTTCTTTCGGCCAGTTTTCGACCTCTTTTATATGCTGTTTGAACTCCATGTCATTTCCTCCTGCTTCGCCGCTTCTACCAAAGTATCAAAACGCTCTTTCAACTGAGCGAGTGACGAATAAATGTATTGTTGCTCAAGACGCTGACGTTCCTCATGACGCTTGTACGTCGCGGCTTCCGTCAGATCTCGTTTTTCAGCATTCGGGTTCACACCCGGCAGCCCGTCCTCCATTGTAACAAGAAAATCCAGTTCCGAAAACACTGAATGCATAAAGTTAATTGAACGTTTCGACCATTTTCGGGATTTCGACAAACGGACGAGGCCGATTCGCAGTTCATCTCGTGGACATTTGGCAAAATAATTGAAGTACTGTTTAAACTCTTCCCGTGAAGGAATCGTCTCGAAATAGTATCCTTCGTCCTTAAACGCGCAATACACACGCTCCGCCTCTTTCAAGTAGGGCAAAAAGGCTGACTCTTCTTCCGGCAAGTCTAAAAAGACGATATTGGCTTTGATCGGACCGTTCAAGGGACGTTCGGCATACTTCGTTTGTGTGTCTTTCGAGAAGGCAACTAACGTCGTCATGTCTTCTGGTAACTCAAACACGTCCGTTAACGGTTTTTTACCGCCACGGTAATCAAACAATTGATAATCAACGACGGCTAAATCTTGAATCATCAACTGTGGTTTCCGGAACCCGTTCCACTCATTGATGTTTAAGCTCCCCATCAAGGAGACGTCTGCGAGTGACGAAATCTCATCGACCGCGTCCCCAAACCCAAACCCGATTCCATCGAGTTCCGTTTTCCCATCTGTCACGAGGACTTTCAAGTGTGTCAAATCACGACCGATCCGCTTTAAATCCCGGATGTTCGCCCCTTCGACGACGACACGCGGCGAAGGATTGCCCATACCAAATGGGGCCAGTCGTCCCATTTCTTCGATCAATCCAATCGAGATCTCTGAGACGTTGAGACGTAAATCGATTTCCGTCGTCGCGATGAACGCCTTGTCCGGTAAGCCGGCGGCTTGCGCATTCAACCGTTCCCGTAAGACGGAGACATCCTCTGACGATAAAGTCATGCCTGCTGCAGCAGGATGTCCGCCGAAGTGTGGCAAGATGTCTTCACATCGTGTCAATTCAGCAAACAGATCAAACGCAGCAATCGATCGACCTGAACCTTTTGCCGTTCCTTTTTCCGCATCATGGCACAAAAGAATGACCGGACGATGATACTTCTCGACGAGCCGTGAGGCAACGATTCCGACGACACCGGGATTCCACTGATTTGAGTCGACGACTAATACACGATCGGATAAATAATGACGTTCGACTAAATCAATCGCCTCTTCCGCGATGTTCTTGACGATGTCTTGCCGTTGTTTGTTTTGTTGATCCAGTTGTTCTGCGAGGATACTGGCTTCTTCGATCGTTTCCGCCAGCAACATCTCAAGCGCCGGCATCGCGGAATCGAGACGACCTGCCGCATTGATCCGTGGACCAAAGGCAAAACCAACCGATTCTTCCGTCAACTCGTCTTCCACTAAGCTGCACACTTTCCGTAACGCTAAGATTCCGGGACGTTCGCTTGCGTTCAAGGCTTCGATTCCTTTTGCTGCGAGTAACCGGTTTTCACCAACTAACGGGACTAAATCGGCGATCGTCCCAAGAACGGCTAAATCAAGCAGTTCCTCCGGTACCCGACCGAGCAGGGCATGGGCGACTTTAAAGGCGACACCGGCACCGGCTAACTTCGAATACGGATAGTTCGTATCGACCCCAGGATGAATCATGGCAAAGGCATCCGGTAAGACGTCTTTTGCTTCGTGGTGATCGGTAATGATTAAATCGACACCTAAGTCTTGTAAGACTTTTGCTTCGTCGATTCCAGAAATACCACAGTCGACGGTGATGACTAAACCAAATCCTTCTTCTGCTGCCCAACGGAACGCTGCTTCGTTTGGTCCATACCCTTCCGTAAAACGGTTCGGGATATAACATTCCGCCATCGCTCCGATTTCGACTAACGCATGCCAAAGAATCGCAGCTGAACTGACACCATCGACGTCATAATCGCCATAAATTAAAATCATTTCACCTTCGTCAGCAGCCTGTTGAATCCGGGCGACGACTTTATTCATGTCTTGAAACAGGAACGGATCATGAAAATCCATCTGGTCTGCTTCTAAAAACGCTTTCGCCTGTTCTGCCGTCTCAAACCCACGTTGCACGAGCAGATGTGCGACTTGTCGCGAGACTGCCACTTGTTCTGCCAACTCGTTTATTTTGAGTGAATCGACTTCTTTATCGATCCATGTTTTCTTCGAATGATACATCTAACCCCTCCAATCAACTTCATCATTATAAAACAAAACCCGCGTTAGCGATAGCTAACGCGGATCTCATTCATGATGCTTGTTTCGATGATTTTAATGTCCGACCTTTCATGACGAGCCACAATTGGGCCGCAATGAAAATCGAAGAATACATTCCCATGATCAGACCAACCAGTAAGGCCAGACTGAATCCGCGGATGGCTTCACTGCCGAAGATATACAGTGCAGCGGCCGTCATGATGACGGTAATGACGGTATTGATGGAGCGAATGATCGTTTGTTGAATCGATTCGTTGACGATTTGCGCGAGCTCCGGATACGTGACTTGACGTCCACCTTTTTCGGCAAGTCCCAGATTTTCTCGCACGCGGTCGAACGTGACGATCGTATCATTGACCGAATACCCGATGATCGTCAAGACGGCAGCGATGAAGTAAAGGTTGACTTCGATCTGTAAAAGCGAGAAGAACGCAATGATCATCAAGGCATCATGGAGCAACGCAAGGACCGTCGCAATCCCGTAAAGCGGCTGAAAACGGAACGATACGTAGATGACGATTCCGAGTGAGGCGAGCAAGACGGCGTAAATCGCATTTCGGGCGATCTCCTGACCGACTTGTGCCGATACCGTCGAGATACTCGGTTCTTTGCCATACTCTGCTTCAATGACTTGTTTCATTTTTGAAATCTGTTCCTGGCTGAATTCACCAACAAACGTTACGTTGGCGAGTGTTCCACCTTGTGCAAATTGAACACCATTGATTTCAGCCGGATCGATCCCAGCATCCTCAATGACTGCCCGTACATCAGCTTCTTTAATCGTGTCTGTTGAGGCAATCTCGACTCGTGTTCCTTCTGTGAAGTCAATCCCAAGGTTCAACCCTCGAAAAGCCAGTAATAGTACAGAAATCAGCACCAAGGTAATCGTGATTGTAAAATAGATTTTCCGGTGTTTTACATAATCAAGTTTCGTTGGATTAAAGTTCACGAATTTCACTCTCCTTTACGCCAAACCAGGTTTTTTTCTTATCAAACCATCGGCTACTGACGAGAAGTTGCATCAGGTAACGTGAGATGAAGACATTCGTGACGAACGTAACGGCAATCGAGACCATCAGCATGATCGCAAACCCTTTGACCGTACTCGTACCGAAGTAATACAACACACCTGCTGAAATCAACGTCGTCAAGTTGGCATCAAGAATCGTGCCGAACGAACGACGATTTCCGGCTTTAAAGGCCGACAAGACCGATTTCCCACTACGTAATTCATCTTTAATCCGTTCGGCCGTGATGATGTTGGCATCAACCGCCATCCCGACACCTAGCACGAGGGCTGCGATCCCTGGTAACGTCAGTACGGCATTGATTCCGTTAAAGAAGATCATGACGAGATAGATATAGAACAATAACGTGATGATCGATACGAAACCAGACACCCGGTAAAACAGCAACATGAACAAGAAGACAGCTGCCACACCGATCATCGAAGCAAACAATGTCTGATCGAGGGCATCCTGACCAAAAGCAGCCGAGACAGACGTCGAATAGATTTCATCGAGCTTAACCGGAAGAGCTCCAGCATTTAGAATCGATGATAATTGTTTGCCGTATTCTGCTGTGATATCACCACCTGAGATGATGGCTTTATCCGAGTTGATCGGTTGTTGCACCGAGGCATCAGAGACGATTTTCGAATTTTCTTTTTGAATCTCTTTTTCGTAAGTATCGCCTTTTTCATAATCCAGCCAGATGACAAGGCGGTTGCCCGGCGGTTGCATTTTTGATACGTTTTGTGTCACTTCATAAAACTTTTCTTTTGACTTCATCGTCAATTCGACAAGCGGCGCGTTTGTTTGCGGATCATATCCGACTTTTGCTCCTTTTGCCTTCAAATCCGATCCATCCAGTAACACTTTGTCGTTGATGTCCCGGAAGGATAATTCAGCCGTCGATGATAAAATCTGACGTGCTTCACTCTGATTCTTGACACCGGCTAACTGGACCCGAATCCGGTTGTCTCCTTCAATCCGGATGTCCGGTTCCGAGACACCAAGGACGTTGACTCGGTTTTCGATGGCCGTCAAGGTCGCGCTCATCGCGTTCGCATCGATGACGTCGCCTTCTTTGAGCGGTTGTACTTCATACAGCACTTCAAATCCACCTTTTAAATCAAGACCCAACTTCGTGTCCTTTAAAAGCCAAGTCGATGTCGTACCGATCAATATGAGCAGCGCGGCAACGATGATAAAAAACGAGGCCAGTTTTCCCTTCTTAATCATGCTACATTGTCCTTTCTCTCTATCCCAGTATATTTTCAGACAACTTTCTTATCCTATCCTAGCTTACATAAGAATTGGTAATGATAGCAATCGTTTTTCTCATATAAAAACAGAAAAGACGCTCCCGGATTCGGAAAGCGTCTGTTTCGAGCCTTATTCGACGATTTCGTCGTCCATGACAGTCGTTGATTTTTTCGTAACTTCTGCGACCGCACTTCGGTTAAACGTCAATTGTGCGTTGCCTGATTTCAATGTGACCGTTGTCTCATCAACTTTTTGTACAACCCCATGAAGGCCACCGATCGTGACGATCGAGTCACCGCGTGATAACTGGGTTTGCATCTCACGCACTTGCTTCTGGCGTTTGTTCTGTGGACGAATCAACAAGAAATAAAACACCACGAAGATCAAGATCATCGGGAGGAATGTCAATAATTGTTGCATCTGAGTCAGCTCCTTTTCATTCAAATCACGTTCATTATACCGTAAAAAGAATGGATTTGTCAGACCGTTTATCAGAAATTCTTCGCATTCGGTAAATTATAGCCATATTCTTCAAAAAATTCATCTTTAAAATCAAGCAGACGGTCTTCACGAATCGCTTGACGAACGCCTTCCATCAACTTGACGAGGAAGTGAAGATTATGTGTCGAACAGAGGTGCAACCCAAACGTTTCCTGCGCACGGATCAAATGGTGAATGTAAGCACGCGAATAATTCTTACATGCATAGCAATCACATTTTTCATCGAGCGGACGGAAATCGCGGGCATATTTGGCATTGCGGACGACGAGACGTCCGCTTGACGTCATCAACGTTCCGTTACGCGCGATCCGAGTCGGCAAGACGCAGTCGAACATATCGATCCCGCGAATCGCGCCTTCGATCAACGCATCCGGCGAGCCGACCCCCATCAAGTAACGGGGTTTGTCTTCCGGCATGAGCGGTGTCGTAAAATCAAGTGCACGGTACATGACATCCTTTGGCTCTCCAACCGACAAACCTCCGACGGCATATCCCGGGAAATCAAGTGACGCCAGGTCACGTGCGCTTTGACGACGCAAATCCTCGTATTCGCCCCCTTGGATGATGCCGAATAACGCTTGATCTTGTGGACGTTCGTGCGCAGCGAGGCAACGTTCTGCCCAACGGCTTGTCCGTTCGACGGAAGCTTTCATGTATTCGTGTGATGCCGGGAACGGTGGACACTCGTCAAATGCCATCATGATATCGGAACCCAACGCATTTTGAATTTCCATCGCTTTTTCCGGTGATAAGAACAACTTGTCACCGTTCAAGTGATTCCGGAAATGGACACCTTCTTCTGTGATGTTACGTAAGTCAGCAAGTGAGAAGACTTGGAAACCACCGGAATCGGTTAAGATCGCTCCATCCCAGTTCATGAATTTGTGCAGTCCGCCGGCTTCCTTGATGACATCATGTCCAGGACGGACCCATAAATGGTACGTGTTCGACAGGATGATGTTCGCGTTCATGTCCTTGATTTGCTCCGGTGCCATCGTCTTGACCGTCGCTTGTGTCCCGACCGGCATGAAGACAGGTGTCTCGAAACTACCGTGCGGCGTATGGACGATTCCTAACCGCGCACCGGATTGTTTACAGGTCTTGATATGTTCGTAGGTTACTGCGTGTTTTGTCATCGGTTTAATTCCTCTCTCGTTAAGAACATCGCGTCTCCGAAACTAAAGAATCGGTATCCTTGCGCAACGGCTTCTTCATAGGCATGTAAAATGTGTTCACGTGTCGATAAGGCAGACACGAGCATGATTAACGTCGACTTCGGTAAATGGAAATTCGTGATCAATCCGTCAATCCCTTTGATTTCTTGACCCGGATAGATGAAGATATCCGTCCAACCAGACGCTTCGACGAAGTCACCGTGGTCCCGGATGACCGTCTCGAGCGTTCGGGTCGATGTCGTCCCGACGGCAATGATTCGTCCACCATTTTTCCGGGTTTCTCGTAAAATCTGAGCGGATGACTCCGGTAATTCGTAGTATTCACTGTGCATCTTATGGCTGTCGACATCATCGACGGAAACCGGTCGGAACGTGCCGAGCCCGACGTGTAACGTCAACGGTGCGAGGTGCACACCTTTATCCGTCAAGGCTTTCAACAATTCCGGTGCGAAGTGGAGTCCTGCCGTCGGTGCTGCCGCACTCCCTCGTTCTCGGGCGTAAACGGTCTGATAACGGTCTTGATCTTCCAACTGTTCATGGATATAGGGGGGTAACGGCATCGTACCAAGTTGATCGAGTACTTCATAAAAGATACCTGTGTAGGAAAACTTCAGAATCCGTCCACCATCTTCAAGTGCTTCGAGACATTCCGCTTGGAGTAACCCGTCTCCAAAGGACAGCTTCGTTCCCGGTTTAACCCGCTTCGCTGGTTTAGCGAGCGTTTCCCAGACATCCTCACTCGTCTGCTTGAGTAACAGGAGTTCAATCTTCCCGCCGGTCTCTTCCTTGACCCCAAACAACCGGGCCGGCAAGACTTTTGTATCATTGATGACCAGTGTATCTCCGGCATTGAAATACGACACGATGTCATGGAACGTTTCATGACGGAGCGCTCCCGTTTCCCGATTGACGACCATCAACTTCGAACTCGTCCGATCAAGTAACGGGACTTGGGCAATCTGTTCTTCTGGTAAATGAAAATCAAATAAATTTACATCCATCTTTAATTTCCTTCTTTCAATCCTAAATGTTGCCGTGCAAACGGCGTTAAGACACGACCACGTGGTGTCCGTTGTAAAAAGCCTTGTTGAAGCAAATAAGGTTCATAGACATCTTCAATCGTCTGGGCATCTTCTCCGATCGTCGCCGCAATCGTCTCGAGCCCGACCGGTCCCCCTGCAAACCGTTCTGCAAGCGAACGTAACAACCGGTGATCGACGTCATCAAGACCTAAGGCATCGACGTGTAATCGATCGAGGGCACTCGTCGCAAGCGTTGCGTCAATCGCCGTTTGATGGGCGACTTGGGCAAAGTCCCGAACGCGTCGTAACAGTCGATTGGCGACACGCGGCGTACCACGTGAACGAAGGGCAATCGCTTCCGCTGCCATCCGGTCTGCTTCAAACCCAAACAAACGGGACGTCCGCGTGACGATGGCTGAAAGTTCCGGCATCGTATAATACTCGAGTTTCAGCGTCACACCAAACCGATCCCGGAGTGGTGCCGATAACATACCCGCCCGTGTCGTCGCTCCGACCAGTGTAAAGGGCGGCAAATCGATTCGGACACTTCGGGCCAGTTCCCCTTGACCAATGACGATATCAAGACAATAGTCTTCCATCGCCGGGTACAAGATTTCCTCGATGGAACGACTTAACCGGTGAATCTCGTCGATGAACAGGACATCCCCCGGCTCGAGCGAGGAAAGGATTGCTGCTAAGTCTCCAGGTCGTTCGATTGCCGGTCCGGCCGTCGTCTTGATTCCGACACCCATTTCATTGGCGATGATTGTTGCAAGTGTCGTCTTCCCGAGTCCGGGTGGACCATACAGAAGCACATGATCCAGTGTTTCTTGACGGATTTTTGCCGCTTGGATAAAGACACTCAGATTGCCTTTGGCTTTTTCTTGACCGATGTATTGTTCAAGTGTCTGAGGACGTAAACTCCACTCTTCCTGATCTTCCGCGTGGGCGGATTCTGACAAAATCCGTTCTTCCATGTTCTCACCTCACATTCAATAACAACTGCAGCGCCCGCTTCACGTATTGGTCGGTCGACAGCACTTCACCTTGAAGCGCTTTTTTCACTTTTTCGACTTCCCGTTCACTGTAACCAAGTGCCGTCAAGGCTTCACATGCTTCATTTAGTTCGGCATTTCCTTGAGCGAACAATCCTTCACTCGGAATATAATCAGGGGCCAGTTCGGCCAGCTTCCCTTTTAAATCGAGCGTCATTTGTTTCGCCGTCTTTTTCCCGACACCCGGGAATTTAATGAGATAACTTTCTTTTTCTTGTTCGATTGCTTCGACCAGCGCGTCGACATCACCCGATGCGACGATCGCGAGCGACCCTTTTGGACCAATCCCGGTCACACCAAGTAATTTCGTGAACAGTGCTCGTTCGCGTCGTGAACGGAATCCGAATAATACTTCTTGGTCTTCTCTGACATAATGATACGTATATACGATAACCTGTTCGTCTCCGGTCCGATAAAAAAACGGGTTCGGTGCTACGATTTTGTAGCCAATCCCCCCGACCTCGATCGTCACGAATTCTGCACAGACATAAGCGACTTCGCCGCGTACGAATTCTATCACTTTAGAACGCTCCCATCCATTAACAAACTCTCGTGTTATTGTAGCATATAACGCGGAAGCTCTTCAAAACGTAATTCCACAAAAAAACTCTACCATCCGTTGCCAGATAGTAGAGGATCGGATGTGTTCATGAACGTTCGAGCATCCGTTCGAGCGCAAGGACCGCATAACGGGTCGTGTCAGCATCGACGGTGATGACATTCACCGGATGGCCGGCTTCGATTTGCTCCAATGACCAGGCGAGGTGCGGTAAATCAATCCGGTTCATCGTCAGACACGGACACATGAACGGATTCAAGGAAACGATATCCAGTTCGGGGTGGTCGTATGCCAGTCGTTGCACAAGATTCATTTCGGTCCCGATCGCCCATTTCGTTCCCGGTTGCGCCCGTTTTATCTGATCGATGATATAGGCTGTCGATCCATTCAAGTCAGACGCATCAACGACTTCAAATGAACATTCCGGGTGGACAAGGATCGTTCGATCCGGTTCCGTCCGCCGGAACTGATCAATCTGTCCGACGGTGAATTTTTCATGGACGGAACAATGCCCTTTCCACAATACGACGCGGATATCGGCATCCACTCCATCAAACAGCAGTTCGTCCGCTATCGGATCCCAAACAGCCATCTGCTCTAACGGAACACCCAAGGCATGCGCCGTATTCCGTCCTAAATGTTGATCGGGCAGGAAAAAGAGGATATCACGCTCAGCAAGTGCCCATTCGACCATTTGGACCGCATTGGACGAGGTGACGGTCGCTCCGCCATGACGACCGACAAATGCCTTGATTTCCGCGGTCGAGTTGACATAGGTCAACGGAAGAATCGATTGACCGAGCCGGTCACTGAGGATTTCGTAAGCCCGTTCTGTTTGAAATCCATTCGCCATATCCGCCATCGAACAACCTGCCCGCATGTCGGGTAAAACGACCGTGTGACTTGCTTCAGTCAGCATGTCTGCTGTCTCTGCCATGAAATGGACCCCGCAAAACACGGTGTATTCCGCTTCTGTCATCTTTTTCGCGAGTTGTGCCAGTTGAAGCGAATCTCCGGTCGCATCCGCGAACTGAACGACCTCATCTTTTTGATAATGATGAGCCGGTAAAAATAGTCGGGTTCCCATCCGGCTTTTGACACTTTCAATCAACGACACTAATTCTTCGTCTGTTTTCTCCAAGTATGTTCGTGGAATTCCCTGGTGAGTAAATAAATCAACGTTCATCTTTTTTTCCTCCTACGATTTTCATACTGATGTCTAATGCAGGTGCCGAGTGCATCAATGCGCCGAGTGAGATGTAATCTGCCCCGGTATCACAATACGCCGGTAATGTATCAAGCGTGATTCCACCTGATAACTCCACTGTGATCTGTTTCGGAATCCATTTCCGGAACGTCTTGATTTCCTCCGGCGATCGATTATCGAGCATGATGATATCGACCCCTGCTGCGACAGCTTCTTTAACTTCTTCACCGGTCTCGACTTCGACTTCGATCGGTGTCGTATGACCGACCTGTTGTTTTGCCCGTTCGACGGCCGCCGTGATCGAACCGGCGACGGTGATGTGATTATCTTTGATCATGACAGCATCATCGAGCCGCCCGCGGTGGTTAAAGCCGCCTCCGATCCGGACCGCATGTTTCTCAAGCATTCGTAATCCCGGTGTCGTCTTTCGTGTATCTGTAATCCGAACTCTTCCGGCCGCCTGGCTGACTGCTTGCTGCGTCAACGTCGCAATGCCTGACGTCCGTTGAATGAGATTCAATGCCACCCGTTCACCCGTCAAAATCGAGCGTAATTGTCCCGACCAGTTCGCTAACACCTGTCCGCGAACAATCGCTTGTCCGTCTGTCACGATCGTTTCATGTTCGACGGCAAGTAGTCGCGCCAATTCGATCAAGACGTCCTCCCCACAAAATATCCCTGATTCCTTAGCAATGAACCGTCCGACGCCCTGCTCCATGCCGGTCAGACAAACTTCACTCGTCACGTCCTGATGACCGATGTCCTCGATCAAAAAATCTTTAAGCTGTTGTTGCAGATGCCATCTGTTCATCCTGTTGCTCTCCTTTTAATCGTTCAATTGCGCCTTCCAGTAAAAGTCGGGCGGTGGTGTGTTTGAGTCGATTCAACTCTGCCTCTCGTCCCCTTCCCGGTTCAGAGCGCTGCTTTTTATAGGTTCGAAGCGTCTGTTCGAGTCCAGTTAGTTCGAGATTGACACGTAAGACATCCGTCAATGACGGATCGGTCATCACGTCTATACCGGATATGTCGGTTGGTTCAGGTAATGGTCTCCGATAAGGCAGCTGAAGCTGTAACGCTAATTCTTTTCCCATCACAAAACATTCCAGTAGTGAATTCGACGCCAACCGGTTTTTTCCGTGCAGTCCAATCGAAGCGGTCTCCCCAACCGCGTACAGACCAGAGACCGTCGTTCGTCCGGCTTGATCCGTCTCGATTCCTCCCATTATAAAATGCACACCGGTCGTCACTTCGACTAACTCCGGACGTATGTTCAACATTTCACATTTTTCAACAAATGTCGGGAATCGTGTTTCCAGTCGTTCGACTGCTGTCGTATTCAGATAAACAGGTTCCTTGCACCGTGTTGCCGTAATCATCGATGCGACTTCGTCCCGCGCGGCTAAATCGCCTTGCGGATGATCCGCCATTACGCGTCGCCCGTCTGCCGTCATCAAGTAGGCTCCGGCACCCCGTAATGCTTCTGTGATCAAACCGTGACTGACACCGTCATGAAGCAGCACAGTCGGATGATGTTGGATATAACCTAAATCTGATAACCGCGCTCCGACGTGAGCGGCGAGCGCCAAACCGTCACCCGTCAGACACGGCTCATTTGTTGACGCCGTGAACAATCCTCCGATTCCGCCCGTTGCTAAGACGACGGCCCGGGCTGAGATGAGGAGTGGTGTCTCCCCTTGATATCCTCGCGCTCCGACAACTTGTTGCTTGACGGTCATCAGTTCTGTGATTACGGTATCTTCGATGATTGGATGCGGGAGTTGACGGAGCAGTTGCGTCATCATCCGTTCACCTGTCCGGTCCCCCCCACTATGGAAAATACGCGGTATCGTATGTGCTCCTTCTTGACCTAAGGCATAGGCGCCTGTTGCTTGACGGTCAAACGTAACACCAAACGCTTCCAACTCTTGAATGACCTGTCGTCCCGCTGCCGTGATGAAGGCGATCGTTTCTTCGTCTGTCCGTCCCTTTGCGGCTTGTATCGTATCTGCTTGATGACTGGAGTGGTCACGCTCTAAATATGCGGAAGCGATCCCTCCCTGTGCCCGCATGGAATTTGTTTCTGTCCGTTTCCCTTTTGAAACGAGCAAGACGTTCATTTCGGATGGGAGATGGAGTGCAACGGAAACTGCCGCTAGTCCTGTACCGATAATCAAAACATCTACTTCTATCTTTTTATGTAATGACATTTGATTTACACCCCTATTATTTGTCTTTACTATTGACTTGACAATAAGTTTGGCATATTTTTAGCTGAGTGACAAGATGAAAGGATACGATAACTTATGATTTATTTGGATCATGCCGCCACAACAGCGATGCACCCGGATGCGCTACAACAGTATCGACAAGCAGCAGAACGGGCGTATGGCAACAGTTCCTCGCTTCATGACGCGGGAGATGCCGCCCTCCAACTGCTCGACCAAGCACGTACTCAATTGATGACATGGTTACAGTTGACGGAAGGAACCATTATTTTTACAGGGAGTGGTTCGGAAGCCAATTACATTGCGTTAAGTCATTTATTGCGGCAAAGTAAAAAGACAACTGTCTTGACACTTATGTCAGAACACGATTCCGTGACCTTGCCCTTAAAACGATTGGCGACTAAAACGGTTACCATCAGCTTACAAGCGACAGGTGAGTTTGATTGGGTTCAATTCAAGGAAGCATGCACGGAAGAGGTCGGTGTCGTCTCGATCCAGCATGTCAATTCAGAGACCGGATTCATCTTTCCGATCGCAGACATCGCTGCTTTTTGCCGTCAACGTGGTCTTTTGTTTCATTGCGATGGTATTCAAGGATTTTTGAAACAACCGGTCCACTTGACAGATGTCGATGCCTATACGATCAGCAGTCATAAAGTGTACGGACCAAAAGGACTGGGTGCTGTCTATCTGCGTCGCCCCTTGTTCAGTCCCTACTATGAAGCCCATCATGAATACGGGATTCGTCCAGGAACGGTTGATGTCCCGGGGATTGCAGCTTTCCTGATGGCCTGCAGCCGCTACCGAGAGGAAAATCAGCAGATCCAGACATCGAGCAAAAGATTTCGTGGTATGCTAAAAAAAAGACTTCCTTCTTCTCAGTATCAAATCATTGAATCGCCTCAACAACTCGACTCGATCTGTGCCATCCACACGAAACAACGGGATGGTCAATTCGTCCTTCTCGCCCTGAACCGCGCTGGGATTGCCGTCTCGGCGGGAAGTGCTTGTCGCGCAGGCGAAAACGGACCAAACGCGACCTTACGAGCGATCGGTTTTGATGATACGGCTGCGCATGGCTTAATCCGCCTGAGTTTTGGTCGAATGACGACCGATGAAGAAGTGAAGCGATGTATCGATGTCCTTTGTTCTCTAGAGGACTCAGATTAATGGAAAGGTAGGAGTCGTCATGGAAAGAAGACAATCCGGGGAAGAACGCCGGCAAGAATTATTACAAATGATTCAGGAGAGCGAACGACCGGTCACTGGAACTAAACTTGCCAAGCAGGCAGGTGTCAGCCGCCAAGTCATCGTCCAGGATCTATCCTTATTAAAGGCAAAAGGATATCCTGTCGTCGCGACCGCACGCGGCTATTTGTTGAATGATCCAGAGCTCGACGCCTCACGCCACATCAGAAAAGTCGTGTGCCGTCATGGTATTGATCAGCTGAAGGCAGAATGTGATGCGATCGTGGATGAAGGTGTCATCATCCGTGATGTCATCGTCGAACATCCGGTTTATGGATTTTTGACAGGAGAATTGATGCTGAAGAGCCGACGTGATGTTCGGGCTTTGATCGAACAATTAGAAGAGACACAAGCAACACCTTTGTCTAGTTTGACCGATGGTGTCCATCTCCATACGCTTGAAGCCGATAGTGAAGCAGCACTCGAAGCGGCCATTGAAGCACTTTATCGTCTAGGTATTCTCGTCTCAGAACTGGATGCCTAAGCTGGACGCAACCACTCTCATCAGATAAGTGCCACATCAAAAAGGTCCATTCCGTCGAAAAAACGGAATGGACCTTTTGGGAGTGCATCATATGTGTTCATCTATCGATTCAGTGCCTGGTGCATCATTTGGAAAAGTCGCCAAAATCGTCCGGACACGCCGGTTTTCGACGTGAAGGACAGTGAAGCTGACTTGTCCATAAACCATCTGGGTTCCAGCTTCCGGAATGTGACCGACGTTCTCCATGATCCACCCACCAAGTGATTGGGCTTCCGTGTCTGGCATCTCCAGTCCGAACTGATGACAAAAATCTTCAATGTCATATTCGGCTAGACATTCATAACGGTTCGGACTCACTTGTTTGGTATATTCCAGTGACTCGTCGTGTTCATCCCAAATCTCACCGACTAGTTCTTCTAAAATGTCCTCGAGCGTGATCAACCCTGCCGTCCCACCAAATTCATCAAGCACGACCGCCATATGGGATTGTTTGACCTTTAGCTCTGGTAACAGATCGATGATATGCGTTTGCGGGACGACAAACGAGACCGGTCGAATCAATTCTCGAATCTCAACGCGTCCATGTTTGACGAATTCTCGCAAAAAGTCACGTTCCGATAAGACACCGATGATATGATCAATCGAATCTTTATAGACCGGTAACCGCGAGAATCCACCTTTTTGGACTTCACGTAAAATGTCATCAAAACTGTCATCGATGTCAATCGCTTGAATATCCGTTCGCGGTGTCAATGCTTCTTCGACCGTGACATTCTTAAAGTCGACGGCTCGATGAACGATTTCCGCACTCGCTTCATCCATGATGCCTTCTTCCTGACTGATATCGACGAGGGCACGAAGTTCCTGTTCCGTGACAAGAGGTCCTTTCGGATTTGCCCCGATCAGTACCAACGCTGCTTGCCGTAACTTGAGGAATAAAAAGATGATCGGTTTAAAGAAGACTAAACATAGATGCAACGGACTACTAATCCAAAATACATACGTTTCCGCATGTTCCCGCGCATAGGATTTAGGGATCAACTCACCAAACAACAAAATGAACAGAAACGTCAAGAAGACGATACTGATTTGTACCAACAAATCAGCTGATAACGATAACGCTAACCAGCCACCGATCATCGCTACACCAAGGTTAGACAGTGTATTCCCGATCAAGATGGCCGTCAACGTCTCTTCGTAACGTTGCAACAGCCGGAGCGCTTGTGTCGCACGATGGCTACCCTCTTCCGACTGATGCAGGATTCGTAACCGATTCGCACTAGATAACGCTGTTTCAGAAGACGAAAAGAATGCTGAAATGACTAGTAAGACGAAGAACCAGATGAACTGAATCGCGGGAAGTGGGTCCACGATGCTCTCACACTCCATTTCTCAAATGAACTTGTTCAGATGCGTTAACCTTAGAATGATGACTCGATGAATTCGAATTCGAAGTCACGGATTCGAACGACGTCTCCATCAATCGCACCCATCTTACGTAATTCTTCATCGACACCCATTTGACGTAATGTCCGCGCGAAACGTTTGATCGATTCTTCACGCATGAAGTTCGTCATCGTAAACAATTTCTCGATCCGCGGTCCTTTGATGACGAAGCAATCATCTTCATCTTTTGAAACCGTAAATCCAGCTTCAGGTGCTTCATAACCATAGACAACACGTGGTGTCGCTGTTTTTTCTTCAAGTTCTTCCAGACCAAATTCAGGTGTCGCATCAACGAGGTCAGCAATCCGGAATAAGAGATCCCGTAATCCTTGACGTGTCGCAGCAGAAATCGCAAAAACTTCTAAATCCGGGAAGGCTTCTTTAAAGGCTTCAAGATTTTCTTCGGCATCCGGCATATCCATCTTGTTTGCGACGACGACTTGCGGACGCTCCGTCAGACGAAGGTTGTAATCCGAAAGCTCTTTGTTGATGATGTTGTAATCATCAACCGGATCACGTCCTTCCATTCCACTCATATCGATGACGTGGACGATGACTTTTGTCCGTTCGACGTGACGTAAGAACTGGTGACCAAGACCAACACCTTCGCTTGCGCCTTCAATCAGACCGGGTAGATCGGCCATGATGAAACTGCGGCTATCTTCTGTTTCGACCACACCGATATTCGGTGTAATCGTCGTGAAGTGATACGCACCGATTTTCGGACGGGCTGCTGAGACGATCGATAACATCGTCGATTTCCCGACACTTGGGAACCCGACCAGTCCGACATCTGCGAGCATTTTCAATTCGAGCTTCAAATACTTTTCTTGACCTGGTTCACCGTTTTCCGCATGTTCCGGAGCCGGGTTCGCTGGAGTCGCAAAACGTGAGTTCCCACGTCCACCGCGTCCACCTTTGGCAACGATGGCTTGTTGTCCGTGATGGACGAGGTCGGCAATGACTGCATCCGTATCATCATCGTAGACGACCGTGCCCGGTGGTACTTTAACGACGAGATGGTCAGCCTTACGACCGTGCATCCCTTTTGACATCCCGTTTTCACCTTGAACCGCTTTGAAATGTCGTTTGTAACGGAAATCCATCAACGTCCGGAGTCCTTCATCTACTTCGAGAACGACGTGAGCACCATGCCCACCATCTCCTCCAGCTGGACCACCATCTGGAACGTACTTTTCGCGACGGAACGCAACTTGCCCGCGTCCTCCATCTCCTGCTTTTACATAAATATTTACCTGATCGACAAACATGTCAGATCCCTCCTATTACTGTTCTTCCTCTACAGGAAGACTTTCGATTTCAATCACACACTCATGTTCCGTCTGTGACTCGATCTCCATCGGCGTCACTAGATCTTTAAGGCGCGACATATCTAGTAGATCCCGATAGATCTCGATGGTCACGCCCTCATGAAAGGTCACGGATACTTCTCCATTTCCCACTTCTATCATGTCAATCGCAGCTTCTACAATCGTCGCAAGACGTGTATCATCCAACTGCTTTGGTCTTTCGATTACATCATATTCGACAGTTAGGCCTGTCCAATCTGCTCGTTGCAGTGTGAGCGCCGTTTTCGGTAATCCAATCAAGGAAAGTCGCCCTTCTCGTGACGCTTGTTCCCGGTAGACTGAACAAATCGATTCAACCATTCGTGACGAAGTGACTTCAAAAGATCCAGTACCTGCTCATCCTTCATCAGTCGTTCCCTCCTAAAAAAAACAGACCCTAACCCCTGAAAGTGGCTAGAGTCTGCTTCATCGATCACTTATGCTGGGTAAACGCTGACTTGTTTTTTGTCGCGTCCGAGACGTTCGAAACGAACGACACCAGTTGCAGTTGCGAAAAGTGTATCATCGCCACCACGTCCGACGTTCATACCTGGGTGAATCTTCGTACCGCGTTGGCGGTAGAGGATTGAACCAGCAGAAACAGTTTGACCGTCTGCACGTTTCGCCCCAAGGCGTTTCGATTGCGAGTCACGACCGTTCTTTGTCGAACCTACCCCTTTTTTCGATGCGAAGAACTGAAGATTAAGTTTCAACATGTGGAATCCACCTCCTATATTTGTTCAAGTTGGATAAACTCACCGTAACTTTCAGCGATGGTTCCGAGTTGGACCAATGTCGCTTCGAGTAACAATTGGGTGCGTTCACTGACATCCGGTGCTAAGTCAGCATACGGTTCTACATAAAAGTAGCCACCTTCTTGTTGTTCTGCCATTTCAAGGAGCAGGACCTGCCCGAGCAGTGATTCGATGGCATTGTATGCCCCGAAAATCACACTTGATGTGCCGGCACAGACTAAATCCAAACCAGGCTCAGCGAACTCGGCATGTCCTGTCACTTCGATGGAACGGATTAACTCCGCTTCATCTCGTCGAATCTTGACACGTATCATGGCTTACGCTTCGATTTTCTCGATGCGGACCTTCGTGTAAGGTTGACGGTGACCTTGCTTACGACGGTAGTTCTTTTTAGCTTTCATTTTGAAGACAGTGATCTTTTTCGCGCGAGCGTGTTTGATGACCGTTGCTACGACCTTCGCACCTTCTACGAGTGGAGCGCCGACTTTAACATCGTCACCACCAAGGATCAAGACTTCGCCGAATTCTACTGTGCTGTCGACGTCTGCGTTTAATTTCTCAACGTAGATCTCTTGGCCAGCTTCGACTTTAACTTGTTTACCACCAGTTTTAATAATTGCGTACATTACGTGCACCTCCTCTTAGGAACTCAGACTCGCCATCACGGGCAGCGGATGCTTTAAGACCCGGTCTGTGCGGTTGTAGTCATTTGGGTGCTTCCAAACGAACTAACGTTATTCAGAATACCAAACGATGAGGCAGATTGTCAATAACGTTCTACCCGAATTATTGTTGTCTTTTAACAAAGTCGTCACAGTCGACTTTTGTTCCCGTAAATAAAATTCCCGTTTCACCTTCTACAAGAATCAGTTCGAGTGGACTTTCTTCAAGTAACAATGGACTGAGCGAAGCAAGGGGTGCCCGGACGACAGCGGCTTCGGCATACGTGGCGATTTCTTTTAAACGAGGTTCGAGTTGCCGATGAATCGCGATCCGAGACGGTTGTCCCTGATCGAGTGACCGTTCGAGTAATGACTTCCCGTGACGTTGCCGTGTCAGTTCACACAAGCCCATCTTCGTAAAACCATAAATTTCAACCTGTTTCGATTCGTGTGCGGCCCGTTCCTTCAAGAGTTGCGTCACCCGTGTCTGCCCTTTGCTCGAGCCACGTAAAAAATCAACGGCAATCATTCCGCTAATATTACGTAAACGGAGTTGGCGCATGATTTCGACGGCTGCTGCTTCATTGATTTGATCAAAGGTCCGTTTTTGTTCCTTGACGGAAATCATTTTGCCGCTGTTGACATCGATGACGGTCATCGTCTCGACTTCCTCAATCAACAAGTATGCCCCACCGTCTAACCAGACGACCTTATCGAGCGCTTTTTCGATCGTCCGGTCCACTTGCTCCATTGCGGGTAGGCGCCCTTTCACGACGGGTCGTTCAACCCGTAAGCCCATCTGTTCGAGTCGTTCTTTATCAAGTCGATGTGTCACCAGGGCTTCTTCGACATGACTCAGGCGTTTCGCTTCTTGAATGACCAACGATTCATCTTGTTCTAACGTCGTCTGTCGCAACATGTGCTGATGGCGTGCACGTAACTGGTTGAGTTCCGCAATCAGTACCGTGGCTTCGGCCTGTGCCGCCTCCGTCCGGTACAATAGCCCTTCTGCTGCTTCCAGTGTAATCCTCTTCGCGAGTTGTTGCTGGACAACAAGATCAAGCTTCCGGCTGAAGCGGACACGGCGACCATACGGGAAATAGACAAGGAAACGTCCGCCATACGTAATATTTTGTGTGACTTTATGCTGTTTCGGTGTTGCCCCTTCCTTGACGACCTGTACGAGCAACGTCTGCCCGACTTGGACGGCTTGTCCTATGGTCGGAACGTCCGGATAACGGCGTAGCGTCTCCAGTGTTTCGTTGATCGGCAAATACAGTGGCGTGCCATCCGTCGCAATCAAAAATGCCGCCTCAAGCGTCGGATGCAATCGGTCGACCTTTGCATGGAGCAACGTCCCGACACGAATCTCATCCCGCATCCGTTCGTGGTATTCGATGACCCGACCGCCTTCTACTAATGCCACCCGTTCCAAGGACGGGGTCTGTTCACTAATCCATTTCATCTTCATTCCTCCATGAAAAATAGACTAGAAGCATAAAACCCTTCTAGTCTATTTTTCCCCATCTTATTTCATGCCAAGCATTTTTTTCAGCTTCACGAAAAATCCTTTTTGTGGTTGTTCCATGATATCGAGCAGAGGGACCGACTCCCCCAGAATCCGTCGCGTGATGTTCCGGTAACCGAGACCGGCCCGGTTATCCGGATTCATCGTCACAGGGACACCTCGGTGCGACGCCGCGATGACTTCCTCATCATCGACAATCAATCCGAGCAGATCAATCGACAAGATACGCATGATTTCATCGATATCGAGCATATCACCCGATGCCATCATATGCGAACGGACACGGTTGACGACAAGTTTCGGCACGATCTTACGTTCCGAACGTTCGAGCATCCCGATGATCCGGTCTGCGTCTTGGACCGCCGCTTTTTCTGGCGTCGTGACGATGACCGCTTCGTCTGCACCGGCAATCGCGTTCATGAACCCTTGTTCAATCCCGGCCGGGCAGTCAATCAAAACAAATTCGTAGTCCAGTTTTAACGTATCAATGATGGCTTTTACCTGTTCCGGTGTGACGGATGATTTATCCTTAGACTGGGCAGCAGGTAACAGGTACATTTCTTCAAAACGTTTATCACGAACGAGGGCTTGATGCAGTTTACATTGCCCGGTCACGACATCAACAATGTTGTAGATACTTCGGTTGTCGAGTCCAAGTACGATATCCAGATTCCGAAGACCGATATCCGTATCGACGAGACAAACCGAATGGCCCATCAGCGCAAGTGCTGTACCGATGTTTGCGGTTGTCGTCGTTTTCCCGACTCCACCTTTACCAGATGTGACGACGATGGCACGCCCCACATGCGTTTTCGCATCTCTATGTACCTGTTCTTTCACTTGTTCCATATCTGTCACCCTCTTTCACTATCAATCGCAAACTGATCCATCCGCGCAAGCGGGACGGTTTGAAGACGGGAAAATTCAACCCCTGTGTCTCCTACAAAAGCACAACCCATTTCTAATGCCTTTAACGGCGCATCATCCGGATCTTCGTAGACGAAGTCGGAAATCGAAATCCATTTGGGTTGCAAGATACTTGCGGCAATCACAGCTTGCTGATTCCCACCCTTCCCTGCATGAACGGTTCCCCGCAATGCGCCGAGACAATAAATACTGCCCGTCGCATGCACGACGGCCCCGGGATTGATGTCGCCGATGACGACAATCGACCCTTCGACGTCTACGACATGCCCACTGCGGGCCGTGCCGCCAAAGTAATGAAACGTTCGTTCGCCGTAGAGCGCTTTCGCTTCATCCTTCGTCAGACACTCACTGTCGTAGCCGTTAAACGAAAATGAATCATGACGCGCGACGATGGACTCGACAGCCGTCACAACGCCTTCGTCGACATAACGTCGACCGAAGAAGAAGGTAATCGGCACGGCGCGTCCGTTCTCGACGGATTTGTCGGCAAGCGTCAATTCTAAATCGTCAAGAAATTCATCCACACTGCACCTTTCATTTACATAGACGGCGAGGCCACCACGATGACCTTTCATCGTTACATAACGCTTACGCTCAATCATGACTCATCCTCTTTTCTCATCAAATGTGGATTGCACCAGTCGCGTCATCGGATAATACAAGACGATGATCCCAACCAACTGGGCAATGAGACTCCTTGGAATGATTTGCGTCGCCAGCTCCTTAAAGGGAACGTCGACACCTACGACCGAAGCCGTGAAGAAATAAATATCCAGTTCAAACAAAATGGCGCTGAACGTAAAGGTGACGATGATCGTTAATACGTTCTCCTTTACATATTTTAGCACGAAGCTACTAAAAAGCGGAATGGCAGATAACGCAAATAAATAAATTCCGATGATATCCGAGTAGACGAAATCATACAACAGTCCAAACAACAGACCGAACCCAAGCGCCTGTTCGATTTTTCCGTAACGTCCTAAAAACATCAAGGCGATCAACGTGACGTGGATGACATACGGCGAACCATCCCCAAGCGGACCCGCAAAGAGTGTCCCTTCCAAGATAAAAAGAAGGAACACGGCGAAAAACAACTTGATGTTATTCACTAGTGTCCCCTCCCTTGTCGGTCTCAGCGAAAGGTTCCTTCGCTTCTCGTTGGATCACGAAAACGTGACCAAACTGTTCGAAGTCTGCTGCCGGCTTGACGTATGCGATTTTCGAAGCACCGTATTGATCCGATTTCACTTGCTCGATCTTCCCGACGACGATACCGCTTGGATACTTGCCACCAAGACCGGATGTCGTGACGGTTTGCCCTTTTTTCAGTTTGGCATCGTTTGGTATCTTCGTGAACTTCAAGAGATTCGTTTCTTCATCAAATCCTTCGATCGTCCCGAAAACCCCTTTCCCCTTCGTATCGTCCGCAACGGCCGAAACATTGTTCGTCCGGCTTGTATCGGATAACAATTGAACGAGTGACGTATAGGCACTCGTCTGGATGACACGACCAATCAGACCATCTGCTGTCACGACTGCCATATTGGTTTTGACACCTTGTTCTTTTCCGATATTGACCGTCACGAAGCGTTGCCATTCAGACGACGTCCGACCAATCATTTCTGCTGGTAGTAAAGTGTAATCACGAATCGATCCTTTTAACTTCAACATGTCTTTTAATTCATTGTTCTCACGTTCCAAGTCGCGGACTTTGACGGAGTTTCCCGCATAATCACCCAGTCGTGATTTTAAATACTCATTTTCCTTATACACATCTCGCACTTCTTTAACCGAAGTGACCGTATCATCAATCCAGCCAATCGGTGTCGCAAAAAGACGTTGTCCCACCCCAACCGTATCGCGGACAAAACTTTGATACCAGTGGGTTTGGTTACGCCCTTGCAGCGAAATCCCGATTAAGATCACCAAAAGGAGAAAACTAAGGAGTGTGATGAGCAGTTTTCGATTATTTAAAAATCGCTTCATCGCTCATCCCGTCCTTATCTTTTTTGTGAGATGCCTGATTTCGAACGCAATACATTCATCATCTCCAGTGATTTTCCTGTACCAATCGCCACACAATCGAGTGCATTTTCTGCAACGAGTGTCAAAATGCGTGTTTCATCTTCAATGACCGCATCCAAGTTTTTGAGGAGCGCGCCGCCACCTGTCAAGACGATCCCACGATCCATGACATCTGCTGAAAGTTCTGGTGGTGTCTGTTCGAGTGTATGTTTGACACCGGCTAAAATGGCATCGACCGTATCCGATAAGGCGTCGCAAATTTCTGCACTCGTGACTTCGATCTGTTTCGGAAGTCCTGTCACGAGGTCACGTCCACGAATGTCCATCGTTTCGTTTTCTGACTCTTCATCAATCCGCGCATAACCAATCGTCATCTTCAACGTTTCAGCTGTCCGCTCACCAATCATCAAGTTGTACTTCGATTTGATGTAACGAATGATGGACTCGTCCATCTCGTCTCCACCAACACGAATCGATTGGCTTGTCACGATCCCACCGAGTGAGATGACAGCGACTTCCGTTGTTCCGCCACCGATATCGACGACCATCGAGCCCGTTGGTTCAGAGACCGGAAGACCGGCTCCGATTGCGGCTGCAAACGGTTCTTCAATCGTATACGCTTCACGTGCTCCAGCCAGTTTCGCTGCGTCTTCGACCGCACGTTTTTCGACTGATGTGATGCCGCTTGGTACACAAATCATGACGTTTGTTTTTGACGAAAATAATCCTTTTTTCTTCGTTGCTTGATCCATGAAGTATTTGATCATCGTAGCCGTTGTTTCATAATCGGCGATAACCCCATCTTTCATCGGGCGTCGTGCCGTCACGTTCCCCGGTGTCCGTCCAATCATGTTTTTTGCTGCATTACCTACCGCTTCAATCTTTCCTGTATCCGTACGGAATGCGACAACGGAAGGTTCGCGCACGACGATACCTTGCCCCTTCACATACACAAGCGTGTTTGCCGTACCTAAGTCAATGCCGATTTCACGGCTAAATGATCCAAACATTATTCAAAAAACCCCTCTCTGAGAATACACTTCACTAATTATAACGGAAAAGCCTTCCTTGGAAAGCGTTAAAACGTTACAGCTTGTTTACAGTTCATGAATTGATGAAAAAGAAAAAACGCCTAAGGTCGGGAAGTCTCCTTCCCCCTCAGACGTTATTCTTACATAAATCCCCGCTGTTTCATACTAATAAATTGTCCATGACCAATGACGAGGTGATCGATGCAGCTGATTCCGATCAGTCTTCCGGCCTCGACCATCCGCTCTGACACCTCGATATCTTCCCGACTCGGTGTCGGATCACCCGACGGATGATTATGGACGGCAATGAAGCTTGCTGCCGAGCAACGAATCGCTTCCCGGAATATATCACGCGGATGAACAATCGACGTATTCAACCCTCCGATGAACAGCGTTTTTTTCGAGATGACTTCGTTTTTCGTGTTCAGATACAGGCAGATGAAGTGTTCTTGCTGGTATAGCCGCATCTCTTCCATCAACAGTTCAGCGGCATCCTCCGGTGAACGGACGACCGGTCGCACCCACTTCGGTTCCGTGACGAGTCGACGACCGAGTTCCAGTCCCGCCATGATTTGTAAGGCTTTTGCTTTTCCGACGCCCGGCGCCTTCTCAAGTCCACCGACGCCCGCTGCTTCGAGTTCAATCAACGAAGGGTAAATCTCAAGTAACTCTTCTGCGATTTCGAGTGGTCCCCGATTCCGTGTCCCGCTCCGAACGAGGCATGCCAGCAACTCCACTGTCGTCGCCTGTGCCAAACCTTTTAACTGAATCATATCCTTTGGCCATTCAATCACTGCATCCGACCTTTCTGTACGAGGAATTACGCGAACATCGGTTTGATTCCAAACGTTTCAAGGCGACGGCTGATCGGATTGATCGGCAATCCAACGACATTATAATAATCACCGTCAATCGCTTCGACAAATAGACCGCCTGTACCTTGAATGCCGTATCCTCCGGCCTTATCGTACGGTTCGTCAGTCGCGACATACGATAACATCCAGCTTTCCGGGAGTGGACAGAAGCGGACCGTCGTCGTCACGGTAAACGTCTCTTCCCGCTCGTCCGTCAAGAGGGTCACACCGGTCACGACTTCATGCGTCCGCCCGGATAACAGCCGCAGCATCTCGAGCGCCGCTGCCCGGTCAACCGGTTTTTCAAGAATCCGATGATCGAGCGCAACGACCGTATCGGCGGCTAAGACGATTTCTCCAGGTCGTGCGACGGCCCTCGCCTTTTTTTGTGACAGATACATCACGTAGTCCTCAGACGACATCGGATAAGGGGCTTCTTCGAGTACGTTGGCAGGTCGTACGGTATGCGGGATGCCGATTTGTCGTAACAGTTCCGTTCGTCTAGGCGACGCCGAAGCCAGAATCAATTGGTGTTGCGTTATCATCAGTATCACGCTCTTTTCATTCTTTTTCGACCAGTCTTACTGGCATTATCTTTTAGTATAACGAAAAACAAGTGCTTCTCCGAGTCGGAAAAACACTTGTCTACTGTTTAGTTACCTGTGACATCGACAAACGGATCCGATTTGGGCGTCGTTTCCTGTAAGGGTGTCTGCTTATCCGGAATCAATTGTTTTAGGTCCGGACGGTAATAACTTTCAATTTCGACCGTAAAGGACATCATCTCGTCTTCCAGGACAATCGTTTGGCTGCCTGGACCGGGCTCATCCGGTCCCGTCAGTTGAATCTGTCGTAAAATCGTGATCCGGTCCGTCCGTTCGATCTGCTTGAGGAAGGCCATCAGTTCCAGATACGAGGGAGCTTCGACCGTCAAGGATGCTGGTAACGCCGTCGCACTTGTCTTCGCGACCGGCTCTGCCGTCTGCGCGGCTTCCGCCTCGGACTCCGTCGCCATCGCACCATCGACGACTGGTGTCGATTGAACTGGAGACGCTGGTGTCTCGGCTCCCGCCGTTCCAAACGTGATTGCCTGAACCTTGACACCGGCAATCTGACTCGCTGCATTGATCGCATCGATGACATCATCGTTTGCCGGTAAGACAGGCACTTGTTTTTGCAAGAAACTTGATTCCGCAACATCGACTTTCTGCTCGTTCGCTTTAGCGGCTTCAAGTGCCATCTGTTCCCGTTCGAGTGTGGCTTCCGTTTGGTTCAGTTCTTGATACGTCGTATAGGTCGTATATCCAAAATAAGCAAGTCCACCGACGATCAATAGAACCGTCAAGGCCAGAAGAATGAAACTACTATATCGTTTCAATTTTCTTCCACCTCCTCTACTTCAGTCGAAACGACTTCACCCGGTTCCGGCTCCGTTGCCGGATCGACTTCTTCCGTCGGATTCGCTTCCGGATCCGTCGTCGAATCGGTTGTCCCATCTTCTTTTGGAGCGTCCGGATCGGCTTGATTCGTTTCCCCTTTGATGACTTCTGCCGGGACGATCGTCAGACCAAATTGTCCGATATACCGCGGCTCTTCCGTCTCGGTTTCATCCGATGGGGTGATGGTCGTCGTCGGCACTTCTTCCCCTGTCGTCGGATCAACCGTCGTCGACGTCACGACTTCTGCTTCTTCGTTCATCGTTTTTGTCGTGACGCTCGTCAATGTAATCCCGGTAAAAGCGGTATCGGTCAACAATTGGCGATAAAACCCATTTAATTCATCCAGTGTTTCAAACTGGGCATTCATCGTCACAAGGTGATCGGCGCCATACGCAAACTGTAAGATATAACCGCGTTCCGGTAAGTAACGCGTAATCCGTTCGAGTGCCGGAACGGCAGGACGAGGCGTCGCCTCAAGCCCCTCGACCGTTTCTTTCAGCTGCGCGACTTCTTGTTTAGCCGATTGTGCGGACTCCGATTGCAACGTGCGAACGATTTGAATCTGGTTGTTCGCTGTTTCAATTCGGTCCGCGAACTGATCGGTCTGCCAGTAGAGATATCCCCCAATCATCCCACCAAAGACTAGCAGAATCAGGGAAGCGACTAACGGGAACTTTGGAGCGACATCACTGTCCGGCAACAAATTGATCCGGTCTTTATGGATCGTCGCCAACCCAACGAGTGGTAAGTAGGATTTCGGAATCGGTTGACTGACGACATCCAGCACCTCCGGGACTTGTTCGAGACGAACATCAAAGTTCGCTTCAAATCGTCGAACCAGTTCCTCTTGAAACGGGAAGTCTCCCGTCAACATGACCCGGCTGATTTCCCGACCGTCGCGAGCTAATGAAAAACGGTAAAAATCAAGGACCCGTGAAAATTCCAGTAACATCTCTTCTAAAATGAATTCGACGTTTGCATCATCCGATTTATACCGGTAGTGCAATCGGTCATCAATGACATCGACGTCCCAGGCATTTGCGACAAAGGTATCGACGGAACGAATTAGTCGTGGGACTTTGTCCTCGATGATGATCAACTGGTGGTTTGTCGCGTTAACGTTCCAAATTAATAGATTGCTGTCGGCTTCGACTTCATACAAGGAATCGAGACCAAAAAACGTTGCGAGCGGCTGCGGTTCTGCTGCCACTAAACGAAGACGTTTTTGTTTAAACAACTCCATATATTGCTTTAATGCTTCGTTTGGTGCCGCGTATAACATGATTTCCCGTTTTCCGTTTTCTTCAAGAAGCGTGTAATCAAAGTACGGTTCTTCAAACGGCAGGACGATACTGTGTCCAAGTTCCATGAACAAGTACCCGCGGATCTGATTTGTCTCGACCGTCTCCGGAATTTCGAGTTTCCGGGCGAGGACAAGCGAACCGTCCATTGCTAAGACGGCTTGCGAGCCACGTGGGACTTTTAGTTTCGCAAGCAGACTTTCAAAAATCAGATCGAACGAAGCTTCCGGTTGAAGCCAGCCTCCTTGGAGTGTACCGGGTGGAAGCGAGACGACAGCACGGCGTTTGATGACACCTTTTTTGACGACCGCTCCGAAAATCCCGACATCTGTAAAATTAAAGTAGATATATGTACCTCTGCGCCTAGCTTGCGCCATATGTAGATTCTTCCTTTCCTAGAGGAACAGATCGAGATAAAGCTTTATCCAATCGTCCGCAAAGTAATATGTCAGTAACGTGCCGATTGCAATCGACGGGACAAACGGGATCGGTTGTTTCCGTTCGACTCGTTTTAAGCCAAGCAACGTCAGTCCGATGATCGAACCGACAAAAGCGGAGACGAACAACGCGATGACGACGTAGAGTGGACCTAAAAAAATCCCGAGGATCCCAAACAGCTTGACGTCGCCTGCCCCCATTCCTTGACGTGAGGCAAGAAAGATCACGAACAATAGAAAGAATCCGACGAATCCGCCAATAATTGGATTATACCAGTTCTCAAGGGGAGAAAGGTAGCGAACAATCAGACTAATCGGTAAAAAGAATAATAAGATTTTATTCGGAATCAGCATGTAGGCAAGATCGGACATGACGAGGATGCTGAGCAGACTCGTCAACAGAATCGACAGGACAAATTGCATCGACCAGCCGAATTGATAAAAGGCATAGGCATACAGGATGCCGCCAAGCAATTCAAGCGCCGGATACTTGATCGAAATCGGTAACTGGCACGTCCGGCATTTCCCGCCCAGCACGACATAACCGACGACAGGTGTCAGTTCAAGCGGTCCGAGGACATGACCACAGTTCGGACAATGGGACCGCGGACGGACGATTGATTCCCCGACCGGTACCCGTAAGCCGACGACGTTCGTAAATGAGGTCACAAGCATTCCAATCAGAAAAAAGTAAACGGTGAAAACGATAGTCATCGTGCGTTCCCTCCTTAAAAAAGTTCAGAAAAAAACCCCCGAGATGGGGGTGGATATTACTTTTCTTTGATTGCAGAACGCTTTAGTGCTCCTGGATCTACACCTTCAAAATAGTCATAATCCGTTGAATCACTTGTTAAAGTAACTTTATATTCATAAGTTCCATTTTCTTCTGTCACAACAACAAATGAATCTTTGTAGGCTGCATCAGAATTCAATGAATCTTTCATTTCATCGATGTATTTTTCCAAAGTATCGACTCGTGGAGCTGCTGCAGTTCCTTTAGTCGTTGCTGTTGATGGAGTAATATTTTTCTTATCTTCTTTGATTCCGAGCTTCACTACTTCTCCAGGTTGAACAGGATTAGACGATGTATACAATTTTGCCGCTGCAACCAATTGTTTCGCATCGGATACAACCGCATCCTTACGTGAGTTCTCGATCAATCCGCCGATTGCGACGACAGCGATTGCTGCGATGATTCCTAAGATAACGACAACAACGAGTAACTCGATCAAAGTCAAGCCGCGCTCGTCACGCATTTGTTTAGCATCTAACCAGATCTCTTTTAGGCGTTCTAACATGTTTATTATTCCTCCCTAGTACTTTTTTACTGTTTCTGGCGTATAGGTCATACTGTCCAGATGAATACTATTATAGTAGCACCATATTTTTTGTAGAAAATGTATTTTTTCTACAACAGGTAAATGTTTTGACAGTTGTCAACTTGCTTGGATGTCGGAGTAAATCTTGAACATCGGCACGACGACGGCGATGACGATGCCACCGACGATGACGGCCAGAACGACGATCAGTAACGGTTCGATGATCGACTTCAGGCGGTCGGTCGTCGTTTCCACTTCCGTCTCATAAAAGTCAGCGACTTCGGTCAGCATCGAGTCGAGTCGTCCTGACTCTTCCCCAATCGCAATCATCTGTGTCACGAGGGGTGGAAAGTACTTGTTTTTCGCTAACGGTTCATGCATCGGGATACCACGCGACATCGCTTCGTTCGCTGCAGCAATCCCCTTTCGGATGACCCGGTTCGTCACGATCCGTTCCGTGATGTCGAGTGACGTAAGAATCGGAACCGAGGCATTGAGTAAAACGGCCAGTCCACGCGTCATGAGCGCAATCTGTGACTTTTGAATCAATGGACCAAATACCGGAATCATCAGTAACAAACGATCAAAGATGACGCGTTGGCGTTCGTTCTTCAAGTTGAAGTACAGCAACCCAAGCAGGCCAAAGGCAATCAGTAACAACACCCACCAGTAAGCGACAAAAAAGTCAGATACGGCGACGACGATTTTGGTAATCAGGGGAAGTTCACTGCCAAGCTGATCAAAAATCGAAGCAAACGTCGGGACGACATTCAGCATCAAGAAGACGACGACACCGATTGCGACGACCGAAACGACCGCCGGATAAATCAAGGCCGAGATGACCTTCCGTTTGATTTCGTATTGCTTCTGAAGTTGGGTGACGATATTATCGAGTGCTTCCTCCAAGTTACCGCTTGCCTCCCCTGCCATGGCCATACTGACGAAAAACGTATCAAAGACACGTGGATGTTTTTCGATTGCTTGCGAAAACTGGACACCGCTGCGTAAGTCATCCTCGACTTCGACAAGTGCCCGTTCGAGTGGTTTCGAGTCGGTCTGTTTGCGTAGAATCTCCGTCGCTTTGACGATCGAGACGCCGGACCGGACGAGTGTTGCGAACTGGCGGGCATACATGACCAGATGTTCGATTTTGGGTTTTGCCGTTAAAAATGTAATCTCTGTATTTAATCCTTTTGACTCTTGTTTCTCGAGTAACGTCACGGCAATCTGATCCGTCCGCAACCGCTCCGCCGCTTCTCGCTTCGTCAAGGCCGTAATCTTGCCTTTTTTTCGTTTGCCGGTCATCGTTCGACCTTCGTATTTGAAGACTGTCATGGATTCACCCCGATATGTAAGGTGTCGCGGCAGATGCTGGGATCAAGCCACGACTTACTAAGTCTTGTAATGCCATCTGCATCGTCTGCATTCCGTACTGTTTTCCCGTTTGTAAGACGGATTGAAGCTGATACTCTTTCCCGGTCCGAATCAAGTTCGAGACAGCAGGTGTTTCGACCATGATTTCCAGTGCGGCAACACGTCCCGTGCCGTCTGTTCGCGGCATCAAACGTTGCGACACGACGCCGGCTAAGACATTTGCCAGTTGCGCCCGAATTTGATCTTGCTGCTCCGACGGGAACACATCGATGATTCGACTGACGGTCGAGGCCGCCGTCGACGTATGGACGGTCGCAAACACCAAGTGGCCGGTCTCGGCTGCCGTGACCGCGGTCGAAATCGTCTCGAGGTCACGCATCTCACCAAGTAAAATGACATCCGGATCTTGCCGGAGGGCAGATCGTAAGCCGGTCGCAAAACGCGGCGCATCGATGCCGATTTCCCGTTGGTCAATCAGACTTTTCTGGTGGCTATGTAAATACTCAATCGGATCTTCGAGCGTGATGATGCGTTTATACATCGTCTGGTTGATTTCATTGATCATCGCGGCCAGTGTCGTCGATTTCCCGGAGCCCGTCGGACCTGTCACGAGAATCAAGCCATGTGGTTTCGTCAGAAAACGTTTTAAGACCGGTGGTAACGCTAATTGTTCAAGCGTCGGGACTTCGGTCGGAATCGTCCGAAACGCCATCGACAAGGCGCCGCGCTGATAAAAACAATTAACACGATACCGCGCTACTCCCGTCACCCCAAATGAAAAATCAATGTCCCGATCCTGTTTTAACTGCAGAAACATTTCCTCGGTAATAAGGGAGCGAACGAATCCTTCGATGATGATCGGTTTCATTTTGTCTGTTCCGAACGGTGTCAGCGTTCCGTTAATCCGAAAGACCGGCGGTGACCCCGCCGTCAGATGAACGTCAGATGCTTCTTTTTCTTTCGACGATCGTAAGATATCTTCAATTTGGGCACGTTCCATCGTACTCATTCGGAAATCACCGTCCGGAGGATTTCTTCCGTCGTCGTGATTCCTTGTGCGACTTTGGCTAATCCATCAGCCAACAATAAACGTTGTCCTTGTGATCTTACATACATCGTGATTTCACTCTCCGTTGACTGGTTCATGATCATCCGCCGTAAGCTTTCATCCACCATGACGACTTCCTGAATCGCCAGACGTCCCCGGTAACCCGTCATATTACACGATGAACAGCCGCGTCCCCGCATGACGGTTGTCGCTGAAATCCCTTCTTGGGCAAATAATTCTTCTTCCCGTTTCGATAACGGTTGGACTTCGCCACAATCGCGGCACACCCGGCGGACAAGACGTTGGGCAATCAGTCCCGTGACGGATGCGGCGACCAGGAACGGTTCTACCCCCATGTCGATCAATCGAGTGATCGAACTGACGGCAGAGTTCGTGTGTAGCGTCGACAGGACGAGGTGACCGGTTAGTGAGGCCCGGATCGAAATCTCCGCTGTCTCGATGTCACGAATCTCCCCGACCATGACGACGTTTGGATCCTGCCGTAAGATCGAACGGAGCCCACTTGCAAATGTCAGACCGATTTTCGAGTTGACCTGCACCTGATTGATGCCATCGACTTGATACTCGACTGGATCTTCGACGGTGATGATGTTCCGTGTCTCGTCATTTAGTTCATTTAAGGCCGCATACAACGTCGACGACTTTCCGGACCCGGTTGGTCCCGTGATCAAAATGATACCGTTCGGTCGCTTCAGCATCTCACGAAATTGGTGTTCGTTTCGTTCGCTGAATCCGATTTTTGCAATCGAGATGTTGGAGTTCGAACTATCAAGAATCCGAATGACGACTTTTTCGCCGTAGACGGTTGGTAACGTCGACACCCGGAAGTCATACGCGACGCCGTTATACAGAAACTTAATCCGTCCATCCTGGGGTAACCGGGATTCCGTAATATCAAGCTCACTCATGACTTTGATCCGGGTCGTCAAAATATTTTGGATCTGTTTCGGATAGTTGTTTTCCGTCCGTAATTCACCATCAATCCGAATCCGGATCGATAGGGATGTTTCTTGTGGATCCATATGGATATCCGATGCCCGTTGTGAAATACCGTTCTCCAGCATTTGATTGACCAAACGGATGATCGGAGCATCTTCACGGGTCACCGTATCGCGTGATGTATCCGAAATCATCATCTCATCCGACTCGAGCAATTCCCGTAATGAAGAATCAATGTCATAATACTTTAAGATCGTCCGGCGAATTTCGTCGCGTGTCGCAAGCCCTACTTCGATCATTAACCCTGTCTGAAGACGTAAATCATCGATGGCAATCAAGTCCATCGGGTCTGCCATCGCGATGAACAGGCGGTTCCCCTCACGGTAAACCGGGACAAGCGTATGCCGTTGAGCGAGTTCTTTTGAAATCAGTTTCGTCACGGCGACATCGACCGGGTAGTTATACAGTTGGATGACGGGAATCTTAAGTTGATGGTGCAACGCTTCAATCAATTGTTGTTCCGTTAAGTGGCCGAGTCGTAATAACGTGTCTCCTAGTTTTTCCGTCGTCCGCTTGACGGATAACGCTTCCTCGATCTGCGCTTCCGTCACGACACTTTCTTCTAACAGCATTTCACCTAACCGTTTTCGTTTCATTGCCATTTACGTCGTCATCCTTCCGCATGCCATGTTTCTTCTTCGTCAAGTGGCGTCAACTGCTGTTTTTTTTCATCAACGGCACTCGTAATCGCTGTGACGATTAAAATCGTCATCACATATCCTGCGATGACAAACGGATTCGTCATCCAGTCGAACTTCACTAATAAATAAAGCGCAACCACTAATAGCAACGCGGTTAATGACAAAATTACTTTCGTCAATGTCGTCGCGACAAACGGAATTTGAATCGCAAACATCAACCCACAAATGATTGTTGCGAGACCAATGATGATACCCAGCTCAATCGCTAGATCCGTCCAATTCATAGCCATCCCTCTTTTCTTCTAGTATCAACCAACAGCGCCTTCCGTCGAATCATCTTCGACTGGTGACGCCGGGTCCCCGGTCGTCGGCGCGTCTGGTGTATCCGGTGCCGTCGGTTGATCCGGCGTCGTTGGCGTGTCTGGTGTCGTTGTCCCATCATTCGTTGTTCCATCGTTTGTTGTTCCATCCGTTGAATCATCTGTCATCCCATCGGAATTTGGTGTCGTGTCCTCTTCCGTCGTACTATCCGTCGAATCGTCGACGGGATCGTCAGCCGGTGGCGGTGTCACGACAGGCGGTAATTCTTCTTGGCTACTCTTCGTGACGATGGCTGGCGTTGCCGAGTAAAAGTCGAGTGCCAGCAACTGTTTGACTTCTCCTTGATTGGATTTCGTAACGCGATACAATTCAATCGATTTCCCTTCGGCGCCTGATTGGGTATCACTGCTCGTTCCAGCAGATAACGTCGCCGAATACCGGGTAATCGTGCGGTACGGAATCATTTTTTCTGCTTCGAGCACAGCAGTGACCGTCTCTTTGAATGGTGTCCCACGTAGTTCAAGTGTGACATCACTGCCATTTTTCGTTGCGATGACTTGGTAGTTGACGGCTTGTGTGTTCCGGACAGCAAAATCCGTTTTATCATCAATCTTGACGTCGTACCCTAGTGTCAGATCGTCCGGCAGTTGGGCATGTGGCATCCGTTCGACGATCTCAAATGGTGTTTTCGCAAACAATTCGTACAGTTTACTTCCGATGTACGACGCGGCGACAGGGTCCATCCCATACGTCTTGACATTCATCAATTGTCCAGCCTTGATATCAACTTGCGCCATCGCATCAATCATTTGTTCTTCCGCTGCTGAGCGGGTCATGAACGTGACACTTGAGACGACTTCTCCTGCCGGATCGATGGCCGCTGCCGTCTCTGCCGGATCAAAATTACTTTCCTCAAGTTTTTCACTTGTTTTGATTAACCAGGTCTTGAATGTCTTGATTTGCTCGTCTGTATATGTAATCGGTTGTGTGGCTAAATAAGCTTCCGTCGCCGCTTCATCGACGATCACTTGCAACGCGCCGCCCTTTTTTAAGGACGCTGCTTTAATCGAGTCCTCAATCTTAAACGTCACTAGCTCGGTTGGGATCGGTAACGTCTCTTCCCCCGTCCCGACCGTCAACGGTGTTTTTTTCGACCAAGAGGTAACCGCTTCTTGGACTTTCGGTTTTGCTTCTTTACGTGTCAAACCACTGACCGGTACAGAACCGATTCGGGCCGTCTCCGAAAAGTTTTCAGCGACTGTTGCTTTTCCGGTAAAGGAAATCAAGGCAAACGAAGGAACATAGATTAAGGCAATTAAGGCGACTAACAACAACGTATGTACAGCAAAACGTTTTAAATTTATCATCATCTGTTTCCTTTCCGTATGAAATAACCATTTCAGGTGTCTAGTATTTCCATTATAATGAATATTATGATGAAACATAAGTCCTACCTGACAAATACTTTCTTCATGTGTGAATACATACCGTTTTTCATTTTCTAGTTCAGACATCCTATTGATTCAGACACGAGGTGAGTCCATGCAAGACAAGCAAGATGGGTTTTCGTTAATTGAAGTGTTAGTCAGCATTACGATTTTATCGATTATTTCCGTATCTTTAATCAGTATCTTTTCACAGTCCCTTGCAGCGTCACGGGATAGTACCGAATTGACGTTTGCCAATTACTTAGCGAAGAATGCCGCCTCCTACATCGAGCGAGAAGCCATCGAGACAGAATCCGGCCCGTTTGTTTTTGATGATTTGAAGGAACAAGCACAACAAACGATTTATCAGAATGGTACTTTTGAAATACCGACGCCGAACACGCCGTCATGTGGTGTATCGGCTATTTGCGACTCAATCTTCAACGATGCTGAAATAAATAATCTACCGTTCGATGTGAAGTTCAGTGTCACGCCTCATAAGATTAATGGTGAAAACGATCCAAATCTGCTTGATCTGTATATTTATGTCTATCCGGACGGACAACCGGAGCCGATTACGTCTTTGAAAGGATCGATCACCAATGCGACGCTTAATCAAAGTTTTCCCTCAACGAAATGATGGATTTTCGCTCGTCGAGCTGCTTGTCGCCATCGTCATTGCTGCTATTTTCAGTGCCGTCATTTTGACGGTATTCATCTCCGGGACAAAAAGTTTTCAAGCAACCGGTATCATCAGTGAATTGCGGAGCGAAGCAGACAGCTCGGTTGGTTTGATATTAAATGAAATCACAGGGTTTGATGCCATCCGGATCGACCAAGCAAACAAACTCGCATTCTACAAAAAAACGTTGCCAAGTCTCAGTCAAACAACCGGCTTACTTGAACGGTCGGCTGGCTTCGTCCCGTATAACGCGAATCAAGAAGATGTGGTCGAGCCTGTTACATATAAATTCGACGATAAACAAACAGAACAAACGACCTTGATTTATAACAGTCCAGTCGAAATCATCAATGAGCAGACGAGCATGCAAAAAGCGTTTACCCTGTCACGTCCGGAAACGGTCACGATTACGACAGGGGATTACCCCGGTGTCTATGTGGTCCACGGTATCTTAACGATCACGTTGACCATTCAGTCCAACGATCAAGAAGAAACACAGACACTTACGAGTACGATTGGCTTCTAAGGCAGAAAGGATGACTTATGCGAAAATCCGAAGAAGGTTATACCTTATTATTTGTATTGGTCACACTGACCGTTCTATCCGTGCTGGCAGTCGCGACGATTGGAATCAGTCTTCAATCCACACGACTGACAGAAATTCGTGGGACGAACATCGAAGTCGAATCAGCGACACAAAGTGAATTGAACCAAGCAATCGCCGCCTTGCAGCAAATCGTCGCGACGACCGACGGCATTAATCCGTCCAGTTCTTCCAAGGAACTGTTTGCCGATCCGAAAAATCGAATCATTTTACCACTGGCAACGTCAGCCCCCAATGTCACCGTTGAATTAAATGAAGCCGCCTCGAATGTCCGGGTCAAGGCATTTGATTTGACCGCCCAAGTGGAAGAAACAAAAGGTGACCAACCGACCGTCCGAAAAACGTATTCCCAACGTGTCTACCTATCGGCGATTCCCAGTTTTCTTTATTACATTTTAGGTTCCGATAACCAGGTGATTCTAAATGGCGCGCCACGCATTCAGGGAAATGTCTTCTCACGTAATCCGTTGCAAGTCTCAGCAAGTCCAAATTTCATTTATAATGGCGCAACAGGTACCTACACTGATAAAAATGCCCGGTCCTATATTGATGGTCAGGTTAAAGTGTTTCAACCAAAGGATCAGCCGTTACTAACTTGTCGTGACTTCATCACGTGTGACAGCTCGGTGTTTGATCCGACAGTCAAAACTGATTTGATTGCTACCAAAGAATCATTAGTTCCATTTGATTTCGAGTTTGCCTTAAACGATTTTTTAGACATTCCGAGTACGACACCACTTGCGACAGTAGCAACGTATTTACGCACTCAACCCATCGAACAAGCGATTTTGACAGGACCATTTTTAAATGAACTCAGCACGGATAAACAACTGATTCGACCTGCTCCGACAGAAAACAATACGGTGACGATTACGGACGACATCGTCAAAGCATCGACTGAACCGCTCATCATCGATGGCAACTTGACGATTTCTTCGCTCAATCCGATTGATCAGCCTCTCGAAATCAAACGTCCCATCATCGTCCTTGGTAATTTATTGATTCGGGGCAATGTCAGTTTTGCGACGACGATGTTTTCAACCGGGACAAGTCGTCTTGACGATGCGAATATCCAAGGCATTACGAGTTCGACCAGTCAAAACACGTTGATTTTACTCAGTAAGGGGAGTCTGACGATTAACCGGGTCAATAAATTTTCAACACCACAGACTACAAAACCTGACATGAGTGCTTTTTTATACAGTGATGATACAAAACTGAATCGGATTTATTCCGTCGGTTCGACGATGAATCTGCAAGGTGGCATTTTCACAAAAGGCAGTCTTGAAGTCAATGCGTACCGGGGTACACTCGATTTACCGGAAAACAGTTTCCCGCAAGACGTTCGTGCACTCGAAACCTTAATGAAAACGAAACAGGCAGCAGATGCGGAAAAGTCACGGCTTCGTTTGACCTATGATGCCAGTGTGCTTCAAAATCCAACGGCGATGCTACCACTCAGCCGTGCCGTCCAGCTCTATGTCGAAACACCAAAACGACTTCCATGACATACAAAAACACGACATCCTTGAACATGAGGGTGTCGTGTTTTTGGTTACTGAAATGATTGTGCTCCATAGGCTGTTGCTAATTTCTTTACTTGTTTTTGACTCACTGATGCCCCACTTATTTCTAACAATTGATACAAGTCTGTCCGGTTTTGTTTAACCGTCTCATAAATCGGTGGATCGGTTCCCTTGTCCGGTTCAGCACCCGCCGCAAGGAGCAGCTCGATTGCTTCTTGATTTTGGTCGACTGTCGCATAATAAAGCGGTGTATGACCAAATCGATCCAGTTGATTCAACTGACTTTTGGAAGCTTGTTTGACGAGTAACGCATAGGCATCAACAGAACGATTGATGCTCGTTGCGACATGTAGGACATTTTGTTTGTTCGCATTCACTTGTTTTGTTGAAGCCCCTGCCCCTAACCATTGTTTGACGATATCGGTTGGCGCGAACTGAGCGACATAAAACCAATTTTGTTGATTTTTAGCACTTGCCCGATTTAGCAAAACAAGTGCTTTATCGTATTCGAGTGACTCTTGAAACTGTCGAATGTATCGATTACGATCTTTCGTCGACAAACTGACGTCTTCGACGGCTTGTTCCAATACTTTTGGACTTTTGGACGTTAGGCTGTCTTCAAACGTTTGTTGATTTCGATAATCGACTAACAGATACGTCGTTGCTCCGATTCCAATCAAGAACAGGAGAACGACGATCATGATTTTTTTTCGTGTCACGTCGCTTGCTCCTTTTTAATACACATCGGTATCACTTTCTCCTGTCGATCCTTCAGATGAAATCGTCACTTTAAACGTCGTCGTCAACGGCTGTTTCTCCGTCGTTCCTTCTTTGATTACTTCAAAGATGTCTTTATTTTCTTTTAATGCCGTGACTTTAATTCGTGCGACGCCTGGTCGAAGTGCTTTTAAGGTCTGAGCGGTCGCATCCGTCTTGACGTATTCTTTCCCTTGTAAAACTTCCAAACGATAGAAACGTTCTGTTGTCGTGATGGGTAACCAGTTGAGGAGTGGACGTTTTTGATCATCCTGTAACGTCATCGTCAAATCGTTTGCCGTCAAGGTCACTGGGTTTTCCCGCACGTTAATTTTCGTAATGGCGCGTGTATCCGGGAAATCTTTTAACTGTAACAGCGCATCTACTGGTCCCGCCGGTGTGCCTTTGATTCCTTTGACGGTATATCCTGTATTGGTCTCTATCAATTCAATCGCATCACTGACTTTTGAGAGGACATACGGCAAACGAATGTCTGGCGCGAACGATGCAGTCACGTTTTGTGTCGTCCCGGCCCATAGTTCAAGATTACTTGGGCTGACAGACAGTTCCGGTACCTTGACTTCAATCGTATAGACTTGAGATTGTGCTAAATACGTCGCCGTTCCAGTTGACGCTGGAACAACGGCTTTGACCGTCATTATGCCAGGTTTGAGTCCTGTCAATGTTAACGATTCCTGATCAAGTCCTTTTGCCTGCGCCAGTGTATCATTTGTAACGATCCATTTGATCGGAGCATCGGTTCCCGATAACATGATGGCGTCACCGGTCATCGACTTCGTCTGACCGACATACAAAACGCTTGGTACATCGCGGACAATCAATCCACCAAACACGTCATTCACTGTCAGCTTCGAGGTCGTCACCAACTCACGTCCGTTTGCGACCGGAACGATCAATTTAATATCCGTCGTGCCGATTTTTTTCGGGATGATGATCCCTTCTTGATTAATCGAAGCTATATTCGAATCTTCAATCGACCATCTTAACGTTCCGTATTGACTACCAGCTGGGCTGATTTCCGGTAATACTTTATACGAAGGAGTATTGATATCGATCCGAACCGCTGGAATTTTTGCCTCCGTCGCATATCGTGTCGATAAAGCATACCCGAGTGTCGGGAAAGCTTGTGTGTCGTTTACAACTGATTTTGATTTATCGACCCCATTTTTCTTGTCACGATAAACGGTTTTCGTCGAACTCATCGTATTATCTTTTTTATCAAACACGTGAACCCCAGCCGCATCCTTCGCCCGGACTTTTACAGTAAAGGTCAACTCGGACGGTTTTGCGATCCAGAGTCCTTTTTGAACACCTGCGATGGCTTCGTCGTATTCGATATCCGGAACATCACCCGTTAATGTTTGATTCACAATCTTCACGTTACCGAGTCCAGTCGTTGAGACGACCTCGACATTTGTCGGGAAGTTTTCGCTAAACAGGATATCTTCCATCGTGACAGAGAATTGACCCATGATATACCCATTGTTTCCGATGGCATCTTTTTGAGACATCGGGCTTGTTCGAATCGTATACGTGATATCTGCCGTTTCTCCTTGCGGGATCGTCGCGGGATCAATCGAACGGGATAATGTGAAGGGAGAGGATGCAGACGGTTGGACGACTTGGATCGTCCGCTCTTCCACCGTTTTAGCACCACGCTGGTCTTCTGCCTCGATTCGAATTTTCGCAGATGTTTTTCCTGCCAGTTTTCCATTAAACGTTTCACTGACAAATGAATTATTCTTTAATTTATCGTTCTCATATACCTTTTCATCATCAATATAGATTCGGGTCTTCAGTTGTCGGTCACGTAAATCATAATCATTGACTTTATACGAAATCGTCAGCGGTTCATTGTCTAAATAACTTGCTTGGCTGTCCGGCAAGATATTTTTAAGGAGCGGTTTGTGATTCGCTCCAATGAAGGCACGATACATCGTATTCGAGAACAATTCTTTTTCTTGTTGTTGGTTGAATGTCGTAGTATGCCCTGCACCAGAATACGTGACATTCCCTTTTGTATACATATAATAATGATTTCGGGCGTCACCAATTGTTCGTCCAGCTGACTGGTTGGAATCGGCAACACTATTTTCACGAATGTTGTACCACGGGATTAAATCTGGTTGTTCAAGATCAAGTCCAAAATATTGATTATGCGTCGTTGCGATTTTGACATCGTTTCCTAATGTAAACGGATATGAAGTCATGACACCCTCATTTTGTTTAACCGCTTGCCCTGACGTTCGAGGCGCACCGTATCCCATATTCGTAAAGTTTTTTTGCCCCGCCAGTCCAGCAAACTTCTTTTCCCAAAACAGTTCAGGGCTTGCCGATTGACTCGGGCGGAAAATCGTATCATGAGACAACATCAATCCTTGCCCCGTGTTCGTAAACCCAAGGATTGCATTTGAGGCATCATCGCTCAGCGATGCCGCTCCATACGAATCTTGGAACCCGAAGATCAGCATATCGTACGCCGTATTTAAATTTTTAGACGGATACGTTTTATTGAATACATCTGCTGTGATGACTTCGACGTTAAAGTCATAAAAACCATCTTGCTTCAGTAACGTTCCCGTATTCATGAATCCATTGATCGATCCAGTCGTACCCGTTCGCGTCACTTGAAGGATCTTCGCTTCCGCGACCTGATCCTTCATCAAAAAGCTGCCGGTTTTATAATCGGTCAAACCGTCACTGCTTGATACACGAATCATCCAGTTCCGCGGACCGGTGTAACTTGGCGCGTCAAAGTTATAGCTTAGCGTGCCGGTTTTCCCTGCCGGTTTCTCATCGACTTTTTCTGACTCTTCAAATTGATCGTTGCTGTCAAAATCAATATACAATTGTGCGAGCTGATTCGTATTGTCCACGCTCGTCGTATACGTGAAATCAATTGGTACGTTCGGAACAGCTGTTGTCGCTTTATCAACTCCGGTCAATGCCGTTCCCTGTTGCTGAACAGAGACACGTTCGAGACGGGGACGAATGATTTTTTGTACCTTCAATTTTGTTATGACCGCCGTCATATCGGTATACGTAGGGATACCTTTAAAGACTGCATTAAAATTACTTGACGTCTGCGCCAAAACATCCTGATGTAAAAAGACCGGTAATCCTTTTTGGATATAAGCACCATAGATTTCATTCGCCTTCAGCTTTGTAATATCATTTTCGATTTTATTCGTATTATGATTTTTTTTCGTATCCGAGATTGTCATCGAATAGCGGTCTGTTCCTGAAAAGGCAGACGGATCAAACACAATCGCATCAAATGCACCGTCTAAAGGAAAACGCGATGCATTCAATTCTTTGACTGTCATCATCTTGATCTCGAACTGATTTTTGTCAAGACCCGTCAACATCGAATTCACTACTGTACTCGGATCAATCCGGTTCGTCGCCGACCAGGCATCCCGCACTTCCAGAATCCTAAACTTCTCTCCAGTTGCAGCTTTTGTATGTGGTGGTTGTATATACGTAATACTGGTAAAGATCAATAGACTGACTAAAAACAGACGTACCCAACGCTTCATTTCAATCGTCTCCTCGTCATAAGATCATAAAATCTAGGACTATATTACCCCACCTTTAGTATACAAGGACTTTTACTGTTTCCCCTTTTTTGTAAAAGACTGCTCCTTTAGTAATGCGCGGACCGTACTGATGAAATAGAGCGATCCCGTGACGGCCAGCGTGTGATCCGCTGTATCCACCTGTTTGAAAAAATGTTCGAGTTCTATCACATTTGCCCCGTCCGCGGTTAGTTCTTCTAACGTCCGCGCCCGTGGAAAATCAAACGTCGTCTCATAGATGTCTGGTGTCACTTCCCGCAACTGGTTGAGCATTGCTTCCCGGTCTTTATCCCGCAAGATCGAACACAACACGATGACCGGCTTCGTTTCTTCCTTCAATCGCTCGACGAGTGCCGTGACACCTTCCGGATTATGGGCACCATCCAAGACAATCCGTGGTCGACGCGAGATGATTTCAAACCGCCCTGGATGTGTCGCATTACGTAGCCCACGCCGGATCGCCGTCTTCGACCAGCCCAGTTGTTTCGCACAGATGACGGCGTTCGCCGCATTGTGGACTTGATGAACACCTTCAAGCCCGAGTCGTGTCTCGGGAATCCCTTCATAGGTCGCCCACGTCCCCGTCGCATTCAACTGGTAGTCACGAATCACTTCCTGGCTCCACGTTAAAGTCGCTTGTCGATCGCCACAATAGGCCATCAACGGCACCGTCAATTCTTCTTGCAGTTTACCCGCAATGACGTTCGTTCCTTGTTTGATGATGCCAAACTTCTGTAACGCAATCTCTTGGAGCGTATCTCCGAGAATTGCTTGATGATCATGTCCGATTGACGTGATAATGGCCGCTTTCGGTTGTTTCAGGACATTCGTCGAATCGTACAAACCACCGAGTCCAACTTCATAAATCACGAAATCAGGACGAATCCGATCAAAATGATAAAAGGCAAGTGCCGTCAACGCTTCGAATTCTGTTACAGTCCCAATCGTCGGCTCTAAGTTTATGATCGCTGCTTGCACGGCGATGGCGGCTTTGACAAGATCCGCTTCACTGATCGGGACGCCGTTTAACATGATTCGTTCTTCGAATTGAATAATATAGGGGGAAGTAAACGTCCCGACCTGAAGTCCTTCCGCCACTCCCATCTCGCGTAAGAAGGCGACCGTCGATCCTTTCCCGTTTGTGCCCGCGACATGAACTGTCGGAATCGTATCGGGATCAATCTGTAATTCTGTTAACAAGGCTTGCATTCTGCTCAGTCCCGGTTTAATACCAAATGCCAGTAATGCCGATAACCATTCGAGCACATCTTCCCGTGTTCTCACGTTTGATTCACTCCTTCAAAAAAAGTGACTCAAGAAAACTTGAGCCACTGTTAAGATTATTTTGCGAGTTCGCTGATCCGGACTTCGACTGCCGCCCGTTTTTCTTTATAGTCTTGTGCTTTTGCTTGTTCTTCTTCAATGACGTGTGCCGGTGCTTTCCCGACGAAGCCAGGGTTGTTGAGTTTTTTCTCGACCCGTTCGACTTCTTTTGTATATTTGACGAGTTCTTTGTTCAGACGGGCGATTTCTTCTTCGATGTTGATCAAGTCAGCTAGCGGAATGAACAATTCGGCTCCCGTCACGATCGCACTCATCGCTTTTTCCGGTGCTGTCATATTCCGTTCGACGAGCAACTCCGACGCATTCGTGAACTTTTTCAAGTACGACAGATTTGTTTCTAAATCATGCTGGACTTGATCGTCACTCGTTGAGATCATCAACTGAATTTGTTTCGACATCGGTGCGTTGACCTCTGCCCGGATGTTCCGGACTGAACGGATGACGTTCTGAACGGCTTCGAATGCCGGAACAGCTTTCGGGAAGTCGAGTGCATCGTTCCGTGTCGGCCAAGCGGCACGTGTGACGGTTTCGCCTTCATGCGGTAAGTGTTGCCAAATTTCTTCTGTGATGAACGGCATGAACGGATGCATCAGACGCATGATTTGATCGAGCGTATACGCAAGAATCGAACGTGTCGTCAGCTTCGCTGCTTCGTCCTCACCGTTTAACGGTAACTTCGCCATCTCGATGTACCAGTTACAGAAATCTTCCCAGATGAAGTGATAGAGGACACGACCGGCTTCACCGAACTCATATTTATCCGATAAGCGCGTCACATCGTCAATCGTCGTGTTCAGACGCGTCAGGATCCATTGATCGGCCAGTGATTTTTCACCGGTCAAATCGATTTGTTCGTACGTCAATCCATCCATGTTCATCAACGCAAAACGGCTGGCGTTCCATAATTTATTCGAGAAATTCCATGTCGCCTCGATTTTTTCCCAGTAGAAACGTAAATCATTCCCCGGCGTCGAGCCTGTCGTCAAGAACCAGCGGAGCGAATCGGCGCCATATTTTTCAATGACATCCATCGGATCAATCCCGTTCCCTAGTGATTTCGACATCTTCCGTCCTTCCGAGTCGCGAATCAACCCATGAATCAAGACATCGTTGAATGGACGTTCGCCTGTGAATTCATACGATTGGAAGATCATTCGTGAGACCCAGAAGGCGATGATGTCGTAACCTGTGACGAGTGTCGACGTCGGGAAGTACTTCTGATAATCAGCAGACCCTTCGTTCGGCCAGCCCATCGTCGAGAACGGCCAGAGCGCAGAAGAGAACCATGTGTCGAGGACATCATTATCCTGTTCCCAGTTTCCGATGTCAGCCGGTGCTTCCTTGCCGACGTATACTTCGCCTGTTTCTTTATGGTACCAAGCCGGAATCCGGTGACCCCACCAGAGTTGACGGCTGACACACCAGTCCCGGATGTTTTCCATCCAGCGGACATATGTGTTTTCAAAACGTTGTGGAATGAAGTTGATTTTGTCTTCGCCTTGTTGCTCTTGCAGTGCTTTTTCTGCGAGTGGTTCCATTTTGACGAACCATTGGAGCGACAAGTAAGGTTCGACGATGGCATCCGACCGCTCAGAGTGACCGACGGAATGCAGATGCGGTTCGACCTTAATCAAAACACCTGACTCTTTCAGATCTTCGACGATCTGCTTGCGACATTCGAATCGGTCCAGACCTTCGTATTTACCCGCGTTTTCGTTCATCGTTCCGTCTTCGTTCATGACGAGGACACGTGGTAATTCATGACGGTTCCCGACTTCAAAGTCATTTGGATCGTGTGCTGGTGTGATTTTAACGACCCCTGTCCCAAACTCCATATCGACGTACTCATCGGCAACAATCGGAATTTCCCGTCCGACGATTGGCAACGTGATCGTTTTACCGACCAGGTGTGCATATCGTTCGTCCTTCGGATTGACGGCAATCGCCGTATCCCCAAGCATCGTCTCCGGACGTGTCGTCGCCAGTTCGACGTGACCGGATCCATCCGTCAACGGATAACTGAAGTGATAAAACGCCCCTTCGATGTCTTTATAGATGACTTCGATGTCGGAAATTGCTGTTTTCGTCGCCGGGTCCCAGTTGACGATATATTCGCCGCGATAGATCAGACCTTTTTCGTATAACTTAACGAATACTTCTTGTACTGCTTCCGACAAACCTTCATCGAGTGTGAACCGTTCGCGTGAGTAATCGAGTCCTAGACCAAGCTTCGACCATTGTTCGCGGATCGTCGACGCATATTCTTCTTTCCAGGCCCACGATTGCTCAAGGAATTTTTCGCGTCCCATCTCGAGACGTGATTTCCCCTCTGCCCGAAGCTTTTGTTCGACTTTCGCTTGTGTCGCGATTCCCGCGTGGTCCATCCCCGGCAGGTACAAGACGTCAAACCCTTGCATCCGTTTCATTCGCGTCAACATATCTTGGAGTGTCGTATCCCAGGCGTGACCGAGGTGCAATTTCCCGGTGACGTTTGGTGGGGGGATGACAATCGTGTACGGTGCTTTTTCCGGATCTTGATCGGCTTTGAAATATTCACCTTTCATCCAAAAGTCGTACCATTTTTCTTCTGTCGCCTGCGGATCATATTTCGTTGGCATTGATAATTCCTGCATCTAAATCGCTCCTTTAATCCATAATAAAAACGGCTTCTTTCGTCCTCATCTAAGGACGAAAGAAGCCGTTGCTCTTCCGCGGTACCACCTTAGTTCACTCTAAAAACAGAGTGCCCTCTAGACCGCGTAACGTGCGGCAATCCGGATCTCGCTTGCTTTTGCTTACGAGACCAGCTCGTGGGGTGACCTTCGTCAGGACGTCCTGTCACATCTCTCAGCCAATGGATGTGTTCTCTCCTACAGTCCGTTGATTGACTACTCTTCCCGTCAACGCTGTTTCCAAATTATTCTTTCCTTATTTTATCCGAGACGTCAGTGACTCGTCAAGAACTGCTTAACGGTTAAATTCAAGCTTCAGTTCCTTGAACGTCAGCTCGACTGCTGCAATCGTCTGATCAATGTCCTCATCCGTATGGACTGTCGACAAGAAAAGACCTTCAAATTGTGACGGTGGCAAGAAGATGCCGCGTGCCGCCATTTTTTGATAATACGAACGGAACATCTCGAGATTGGATGATTTCGCTTGCTCGAAGTTCGTCACCGGTTGATCCGTGAAGAAGACTCCGAACATCGCACCTGCCCGGTTCGTCGTCAACGGAATGTTGTATTTGGCGGCCGCCTGCTCATATCCTGCTGCGAGACGCCCTGCTTTCCGGTCAAACTCTTCATAATGTTCCGGTTTGAGTTGTGTCAATGTCGCAAGACCGGCTGTCATCGCGAGTGGGTTCCCGGATAACGTACCGGCCTGGTAGATCGGACCTTGCGGCGCAATCTGTTCCATGATGTCACGACGTCCGCCGTAAGCACCGACTGGCATTCCGCCGCCGATGACTTTACCAAGACACGTAATATCCGGTGTGACACCGAAGTACCCTTGGGCACAGTGGAAGCCGACACGGAAACCGGTCATGACTTCATCAAAAATCAACAGGGTACCGTACTGTTCCGTGATGTCTCGCAGTCCTTCGAGGAAACCAGGCTGCGGCGGGACAAAGCCCATGTTGCCCGCTGCCGGTTCCACGATGACTCCAGCGATATCATCTCCATGTTTTTCAAAAGCAATCCGGACCGCATCCATATCATTATATGGAACCGTCAACGTCATGCTAGCAATTTGTGCCGGAACACCTGGTGAGTCGGGAAGTCCAAGCGTCGCGACGCCTGAACCTGCCTTGATCAACAATGAATCTCCGTGCCCGTGGTAACAGCCTTCAAACTTCAAGATCTTTGTTTTTCCCGTATACCCCCGTGCCAGACGCAGCGCCGCCATCGTCGCTTCTGTCCCCGAGTTGACCATCCGGACGACTTCGACCGATGGGACACGGCTGATGACGACTTCTGCCATCGCCGATTCGATTTCAGTTGGCGTACCATAACTCCAACCACGTGTCGCCTGTTCCTGGATCGCTGCCGTCACGATTGGATCGGCATGTCCAAGAATCATTGGTCCCCACGACAAGACGTAATCGATGTATTCCTTCCCATCGATATCGTACAGTCTTGAACCTTGTGCGCGTTCTGCAAAAATCGGTGTCATACCAACTGATTTGTAGGCACGGACCGGACTGTTGACGCCGCCTGGCATCAGTGGCAAGGCGCGTTCAAACGCCGCCTTTGATTTTGAGTTTTGATTAATCAAGCTCATGTTGTTCCCTCCAAGTAACGACAGATGTCTTTTGCGAAATACGTAATGATGAGATCCGCACCAGCGCGTTTAAAACCAAGCATCGTTTCCATGACGATCCGTTCTTCATCAATCCAACCGTTTAACGCAGCGGCTTTGACCATTGCATATTCACCGGAAACGTTATAGGCGACAATCGGTAGCTCAATCCGCTCCCGGACATCACGGATGATATCCATGAAGGCCAGTGCTGGTTTGACGATCATGAAGTCTGCGCCTTGCTCGACATCAGATGTGGCCTCACGGAATGCTTCCCGGCGGTTCGCAGGATCCATTTGATAACCTTTCCGGTCCCCTTCCCCCGGTGCAGAATTTGCTGCATCGCGGAACGGTCCATAATAAGCAGAAGCATACTTGACACCATAACTCATGACCGGGATGTGGCTAAACCCATTCTCGTCCAGTCCTTGACGAATCGCGGCGACGAATCCGTCCATCATCGACGACGGTGCGATGACATCTGCACCGGCACGTGCTTGCGAGACGGCTGTTTGGACATGAAGCGGCAATGACGCATCGTTATCGACCGTACCGTCCGTGACAATCCCACAGTGCCCGGTTGATGTGTATTCACATAAACAAGTATCTGCGATGACCGTCAATTGCGGAGCAATCTTTTTGACGAGGCGTGTCGCTTCTTGGACGATCCCATGATCATGAAAAGCGCCTGTCCCCTGCTCGTCTTTTAGATGGTCGTGCGGAACGCCAAACAAGATGACGGATTCAATACCCAGTGAAACGACTTCCTTGATTTCTGTTTCCAGGTGGTCGAGTGACAAGTTAAACACACCAGGCATCGAACTGACTTCTCGTTTGATGTTTTCACCTTCAGCGATAAACAACGGGTAAATCAAATCGGATTTATGCAGATGATTTTCCCGGACAAGTGAGCGCAATGACGCCGTATTGCGTAACCGGCGATGGCGTGCGAATTCTAATGTATTCATAACAGTTCCTCCTCTAAAATACAGTCAATCAGCCCGTCGAGCGTAAACGTCTGCGCGACGAGTCGTGGTGTCAATCCGAATCGGTGAGCAGCTTGCTCCGTGATCGGTCCGATCGTCACATAGATCGCTTCTGTCTGCTTACGAAGTGGTGCCAGTGCTTCGACAGCTGAAGGACTTTGTAACCCAATATACGTAGCATGTCGGAGAAGCTCAGGTGGCATCGCCCGTAACTTCGTTTCATACGTGACGACCTCCAGCACATCAACTTCGACTTGTTTTCTTAAGTGTTCGAGTGGCTCTTGGCGTGCCCGATTCCCTCGGGCAAAACAAATTCGTTGTCCCGACCTAAGGAATGGACATAATTCTTCCACTAAGACGTCTCCCGTGAAGGCCGACGGGACAAAGTCAGGTGTACGTCCACTCTTTATTAAAGCAGCTGCCGTCTTAGACCCTACGACCGCAATTTTCGTCTGCTGCAGTTGATCCAGGTGTGACGTAATTCGTTCGACTCCGGTCGGACTTGTCACGATTAACCAATCCAGGTGTGGTGGTAACTGAAAGGCAACCGGAATCGTCTCGATGACCGGATGATGGATGACGTCGATGTTTTCTGCCTGTAATCGATCCACTTGTTCAGCAGTTGGCCCTCGGCTTCCCGTCAAGACAAGTTGCTTAGAAGTCATCCGGCAAGGAAGCAAGAATCTCACGACCACCCGCATCAAGCAGACGCGTGGCGACGATTTGACCGAGTTGCATCGGATCAAGTGACGTTTCCCGCTCAAGCAAAATTTGTTGCCCGTCGACTGAACCAAGGAATCCGACAAGGGTCGTCGATAAGTCCTCGTTGATTGTCGCAAATCCACCGACCGGCACGTGACAACTGCCTTCGATCGCAGACAGGAATGAGCGTTCCGCAAATGCTACTTTTTCCGTCATCTGATCATGAATCAGATTCAGTAAATCGCGCACTTCTTGATCCTGCTCCCGGCATTCAATCGCTAAAATCCCTTGTCCGACAGCCGGAATCATATCATCGGTTGAGATGTACTCGGAGACGATTTCGTCCGACCAGCCCATACGCTGTAATCCGGCGGCCGCTAATAAGATACCGTCAAACGGTCCCGTCTTTAATTTCTCAAGACGCGTATCGATATTTCCACGGATTGATTCGATCTTCAAATCCGGACGTAACTTCAATAACTGAGAACCACGTCGCAGACTGCTTGTCCCGACGATTGCTCCTTCAGGAAGTGATGCGAGTCCACCGCCCGTCGTTGTAATCAACGCATCTCGTGCGTCGACACGTGCCGGTGTTGCGCCGATGATCAAGCCTGCCGGTAACTCCGACGGGAGATCCTTCATGCTGTGGACGGCAAAATCGATTTCTTCGTCGATCATCTGTTGTTCGATCTCTTTGACGAACAATCCTTTACCACCGACTTTAGACAATGTCACGTCAAGGATGCGGTCACCCTTCGTGATGATGTTCTTGATTTCGAATTCGTATGGTGCACCCGCTTGTTTCAGTTGCTCGATGACCCATTTCGTTTGTGTCATCGCGAGTTTCGAACTACGTGAACCTACTATGATTTTTCGCATGCTGAAATCCCCCTGTACAATAATAAAGGGGCGGCACAAGTCCGCCCCATGCTTTTCTATTGTAACACAATTCGCTTTATGTTCATCGGTTCACAGCTTTCCGTTCGACTGGCGTTTCTTCTTGTAAAACGGCTTCTTCCGCCGCTCCGTCAAATAACTCCTCGTCTAAGGCAAACGTATCCATGAATTGCGCAATCCGTTGCTCGGCATCCGGTTTTGCCGCTGCATCTTTGATGTACGACAATGGTTCCCGAAGCAATTGATTGATGATCGACTTCATGTGTTTTCCGATGACGGTTTTTTCACGGTTCGTCATGTTGGGCAACTTCCGCTCCAAGCTTTGCATCGTCTCTTGTTGGATTTTGAGCGACTGATCACGTAGTTCCGTGATGATCGGGACGACACCAAGCGTTGTGAGCCAGCCTTCGAATTCTGCGATTGCTGCTTCAATCCGTCGTTCGATTTTTGCTGCCTCTTTCATCCGCTCTGCCATGTTTTGTTGGACGATTGATGTTAAATCATCGACGTCATACAAATGAACACCAGGCAGGTCACCTGCTGTCGGCTCGATGTCACGTGGTACCGCGATATCAATCAACAAGAATGGACGATCACTCCGGAACAATTGTGCAGCAGCAATATCTTCACGTTTGATGATTGCCCGCTTCGCTCCGGTTGAAGAAATAACGATGTCAGCCCGAAGCAGACCGCATTGCATTTCATTAATTGAATGTGCTGATCCTTCGAAACGATTCGCCACTTCTTCGGCTTTTGCGAGTGTCCGGTTAAACACAGTGATATCACGTGCCCCGGCCTCGTATAGATTGAGGGTCGTCAACTCACCGGTCTCACCTGCACCGATGACGACAATCGACTTATCTTCAAGTGAACCAAGTAACTGTTCTGCTAACGTCACGGCAGCTGCACTGACCGACACCGCATTTTCTCCGATTCCTGTTTCAGCGTGCGCTCGTTTCGCAAGCGTGACGGCTTCTTTAAACAATTTGTTGAAGACCGTTCCTGTCGTTTCGAGTTTTTGCGCCGTAAAGAAACTTGTTTTTACTTGACCCAGAATCTGTGTTTCACCGACGATCATTGAATCCAGACCACTCGTTACTCGGAACAGGTGTTTCATGGCGTCGAAACCTTCATGAATGAACAGATACGGTTCCAACTCTTCCATCGTCAACCCAAACCAGTTCGCAAGAAAACGTTTTGTATAATAACGACCTGTATGCGGTTGATCCGTGACGACATATAATTCCGTCCGATTGCACGTCGAGACGATGACGCTTTCGAAAATGCTTTTTTCGTCACGTAGCGCAACGACCGCCCCTTTCATCTCATGTTCCCCAAATGAGACTTGTTCGCGGATTGATACAGGCGCCGTCTTATTATTTAAACCGACAACTACGATATGCATGCGCTCTACCCCTTACGTCCAAAGATTTCATTTTCATCTATCTTTCGTTCTCTACTCTACATTATAACCATTATAAAAAAGATTCCAATCAATTTATAAACTAAAATGAGTCGAAGTTGTGAAAACTTATCTTCTTACCATATCCCTCTCCGTGACAAAGCACAAACCCTCTGCTTTTCGTATCAACAGAGGGCTTCCTTTTTCTATTTTTTCGAATCGATGATGATAGAGGATTCGTCGGTCTGTAAATCAAATTTCTGTTGCCGCAGCTGATAAATCCGGGCGATGTTTTGGACAACGACTTTGGTGACGGCATACGTCGGCACGGCTAGAATGACACCGATGATTCCGGCGATTTTTCCGGCAACGAGCAGGACGATGATGATTGTCAACGGATGAACTTTCAAGGTTTTCCCTTGAACGTACGGAGAAATCAGATTCGATTCAATCTGTTGCGCGACGACAATCGTGACGAGCGCATACAGCGCTTTGATCGGATCATCGATGAATCCGACGATGACGGCCGGAACAGCACCAATATATGGTCCAAGATACGGAATGATGTTCGTGACCGTACAGAACAGGGCAAGCAACAACGCATATTGAATATCAGCGATGAAAAATCCGATCAGCGACATCAGTCCGACACATAACGAGACGATGACTTGACCATTCACATAATGTTTAACCGTGATGTGCATATCATGAAGAATTTTTCGTGTTTCGGTCTCATAATTTTTTGGTAATAGCTTGACGATGGAATCCGGAAATTTGTAGCCATCCAGCAACATATAGACAAGGATGAACGGAACAAGAACGATGATCAGAACGGTTGAGGAGATGACGCCAAAAATCGTTCCGACAGACGTCGAGACCGATTTGAACAATGTGCCGATGTAAGACGTCGCTTCATTCGTCCATTTATCAAATAAATCGGTATTCTCATGGACCCAGTTCGAGATGAAACGATTGTTCATCAATTGATCCCGTAGATTCAGTGTCTGGTCCCGAAGTTCGACGACTAGATTCGGAATGCTTGTCACAAAATCCGTAACTTGCTCGACGAGAATCGGTCCGAGTGAGGCGACCACAATCGTGATGACGCCAAGAAACCCAAGTAGGACGATCAAAACGGCGAGCCCCCGTTTTTTAACGCGCTTTTGAAGCATGTCGACGATGCCAAGCGTAAAGTAATAAAAAATTCCGGCGATGATTAACGGCGGGAAAATCAAGGCGAGCATGACTTTAATCGGTTGGAATAAAAATGAGATTTTTGTTCCGACCCAAATCACTAGAAAAATAGTCAGAATCCAAAGCAATGCTTTAAACCATTTGTTACGAAGTAAATCCACGAACAGTCCTCCTACAATTTTCATCTTTTGATCTGTCTCATCCCGTTTTTTCGTCTGTTTTTTCTGAGACGACTTCATCCAATCGTTGTCGTTCCATTTTACCCCATTGTCCCCGTCCCGTCATGAACTGAATTAATCCACCAAGTTTAAAGAAGACAAGGATCGGGCGGTACCAAAACGATTCCGTCAACGACCACAGATATAACCGAATCAGTTCTTTGACGTTCTTAAACCGGTGCATCGTCCATTCTTCAAGTAAAACAGCTCCTGCTGATAATAAGGAACCATATAACAAGGCAACGGATAACAAGACGATTCCAAACTCAAAGTTGAGTGTGCCGACAAGCAGATTGAGCGGGATGATGAAGTAACCAATCAGTTCGACGATCGGACCAAGCAATTCAATCAAAAAGAAGTATAACATCGAAACACTACCAACAAATCCATATCGCGGATTACCAATCATTCGTTTATGCGTCCATAAGGTCTCGGCAAGTCCACGGTGCCAACGTGTCCGTTGAGAACGAAGGACTTCCATCGTGTCCGGTGCCTGCGTCCAACAGACTGGTGACGGGACATATTCAATTCGTTTGTTGATCTCATTTTCTTTCATGTACCGGTGCAGACGGACGACAAGCTCCATGTCTTCTCCGACGAGTCCTTCTTTATATCCACCAGCTTGAACGACAATCGATTTTTGGAATAAACCAAATGCACCGGACACGATCAATAATAAATTGAAGCGACTTAATCCAAGCCGTCCAAACAAAAAGGCCCGGAAATATTCAATCATCTGCATCAAGACGATCCGTTGTTTCGGCGTCCGGATTTCGACGATTTCGCCTCCTTCAATCGTGCAGCCGTTGACCAGAAAAATCGAGCCACACGTCGCGATGACGTCTTCATCGGACTCAACAATCGGCTTCATGACTTTCAGTAATGCATCCCGCTCAAGAATCGAGTCGGCATCAAGCGAACAAAAATACGGATAACTCGAGTAATCGATTCCGGCATTCAACGCATCCGCCTTTCCTCCGTTTTCCTTATCGATGACGATCAGACGGGCATCGATTCGGGAGCGATAGACGTTTTTGATTGGCTGTGACCCAATTAGGATCCGCGGAAAACGTAATTCCTTTTCTAATTCATAGGTCTTAAACAACTCATCCATCGTCCCGTCACTTGACCCATCGTTGATGACGATGACTTCATGTTCCGGATAATCGAGTGCAAGTAACGCCTGGACACTCGTGACGATCGTGTATTCTTCATTATAGGCCGGAACCAGGACACTGACGGGTCGCGTATAGAGCGACCGCATCAAGGGAAGGTACGAACTTTCCTTTCGCCGAAATCGCTGTTTGCGGACCATCTGTGCCGAGATGAGATACAGCGACGAATAGAACAGGATGACGAGAATCATATAAATCAGAACGGTCCACGATAACACATCAATGATTTTTTGAATCGTTTCAGATGACAACATGTTGTTTCATCTCCTTTGCTAACCGTTCCGTTGCTTTTTGTTTGGCATAACGATCCGGATGATCCTTGGCGACAAGCGCCAATTGTTCGAGACCACCACACGCAAGCAGTGCGTCAAAGGCAGCGGTTCGTACCCACCAGGAACGACTTCCGACAAACGGTAAGATGTAGACGAGGGCTTCTTGAGGTGCCACGTTTTCTAAAAAGCGCAGGGCTAACATCTGTTCCACCCAACTCGTCTCCTCTTCTAAATACGGGGTATACAGTTGCCAATCTTCTTCAAGTCCGATCCGTGTTAATGCGCGAAGCGCTCGCTTGCGAATTTCCGGGTTCGCCTCTGTCGTTTTTCTACGTGCCAACTCCACGTATTGCGTCTCATCACGATCATAAATCAGTTGGAGAATCGCCATCTGAAAAGATTCTGTCAGGCTGTCAAACTCTTTCACCCACAGCGACAAATCCTTGCTTCGTCCCACTGCCAGGACGGCACCAAAAAAACTGATTTCATTGGTTTGCTTGGCTTCTTCGATTGCCAAGTCCGGGGCAATCGAGACTAACGTCCGGACGATGACATCTTTTTCTTCTTTCGCCAATTTTTTGTTTAACTTTTGGTGAAGTTCTTGCGCAACCGGTCTTAACCGAAATTGTGCAATCGCTTCGTAGGCGTTTAAGCGACGATCAATGCGGCGATGCTGGATCTGCTTCTGATAATAAGGTAATAACTTCGCCTCGACATACTGAGACATCCGTTCCTGATGCGAAAGCGTTGCCGTTAAGTTCGTTAAAGCAAACAGCTCTAATTCAACTAAATCTTCGTTTCCAGGTAGGATTCGTGGCATCTCCGTTTGTTCGCCTGTCGCAAAATCATAAAGTTGATCTTGAAACTGACGTTGCCATGCGAGACGTGCCTCTTCTTGATTTACTCGTTTTCGTTTTTGAACAACGAGATATACCAAAGCTCCAACTTGAAGTATAACTAAAAGGACGATGAAAAATATAACCCACCTCATCCGCGTACCCCCTCAAGCTTGTTGACCCAAGCCCGGAACTCCTCGACTTTGAGCGGAAGTGTCATGATACCATCCACACCACGTTCAATCGCCAGAACATGATCGCGTTCCCGATTGTATATCGAAATCATGATGGCATGGAACGGGACAATACTTTCGGACTTGGTACGTAACAGCAACTCCAGACCGTCGGCACGAGGAAGTGCTGAGGAGAAGACAAGTAGGTACGGACGAGACGCCACGTGTTGCTCGAAAAATGTTTCCGCTCGTTCATAGACGGTAATCGTTTCAAAACGGTTTGCTAATTCTCGTTCAAGTAGACGTTTCAGATGGGGGTTGTCCGTCACGATTGCTACATCAACGACACGCCGGACCCGTTTATAACGTACAATCCGGTCGAGTAAAATGTCTTTTGTTAAATCTATTGGCACGACTTCCCGTGCATTTTCAAGCAAATAGAAAGAACGGTCCGAGAGGTTCGGATTGAGATAGACAACCGGAATCTTTTCTTCATCAACCGGTTGACTGGCGAGAACGACATCCGCATAAGAAATATCCGTTTGCGTACAATATCCGCCCTCAATCAGATCATTAACCGTTTCCGGCATCAGTCCGATCGTATGAATAAACACGACACCTGACGTCGACACGTTGACGTCATCTTCGGACGAGACATGCGTTGAGCTCGTTTCTTCATCCATCGGTTCCATTGACGCATTAATCAGTTTCCACATCTCTTCGCGACGCATTTACTTCACCCCTTCTTTAAACGCTTTACGCATCGTCTGATAAACGGGTTTCAATTCTTCCCGTTGTTGCGGATTCGTCCATTCGGACCAATTGTAAAAACCTCGGTCTTTTTCTGGTATACGGGTGGATCCGATCTGACCGGTCACTTCAATGCCTTCCGTCACCATCTTCGCTTCGAGTCCCTCTTCCCAAAAATCGCCGATGATCTCATGTTTGCTTGGATCCCGCATGTTGAGTACCATCCACGGAATCCGCAATTCAATCCGTGACTGTTGGAGATCGGAAATATCCGTCAAAATACTATCTGGTTGTCCTTCATGTAAGATGCCGGTATCCCATTTAATGGCTGGCTTGATGATTTTTTTCGAGACCGGATCACGCCTCGCGTAATCGAGCATCTGATAGATCGGATTAAAGTTTCCACTGTTTTGTTGATCCGATGGCGGGGTCACCATCTCAAATGTTTTTTTCAACCCATAGTGATACCGGAAAATATCGTACCGTTCATCCACATCAAGCCGTGCTTGTTGATCAATCGTCAGTCGATATTCTGCCCCTTCTTCTAGCATCAACTTACCTACTTGAAGGTTTCCATCATTCGGTTTCGTCGACAAGGCAATCGTAGTCGGCTCAGCCTTTTTACGATCGATTCGGAGATAGAGATACGCTTCGTCTGACGTCATATAGATTGCCTGTCCGTCGTTTTCGGCGATTGGAGCATAGCCTTTCCAATCCTCCATTTTTCCATCAATCATGATATCTGCCCGTAAAAAACCAAGCATCCCGAAATGTTGTTCACTCGTTTGGACATTTGACCAACGTGGACGTGTATCGGCATCATCATAATCCATCGTGTTCCACGTCCGTTTGAACCATTCATCTTGCCAAATGAAGACCAGTCCACCCGCCATCTTCGTGTCGACGATGTCTTGATAGAGTTGCGCGACTAATTTCCCTTGCTTGTCTTCACTGACATGCCCTTGGTCAAATCCGTTTGGTCCCAGATGTGTTTTTCCACGCGAACTCGGAATCCCGAATTCCGACACAAGAATCGGCATATCATGATAGTCTTTCATCCGTTTTAGATACCGGCTGTACGATTCTGATCCCGTATCACTCTGACGACCAAATTCTTCTTTGATGAATGATGGATAATATGGATAAATATGATAAGAAGCAAACACTCCACCGGCAAAGTTTTTAGTTGCCTGGATATGATTGAAGTCAATCGAAACCAAGTCTTGTTCTTCCTCGACTTCCTCCGGGTGGGCGAGTGGGTCCGTCGTCGGCCAGTTCGTCGCACCGATCGGTCGTGTCGTTTTGTACGTGGCGAGCTCATGTTGTGTCGCGACATCCATCCGACCCGCTAACCACGATTCAAATGGAGATGCTTCGTTTGTCGTCGTCACGTAACTTCCTTCATACCGAAGTCCTTTATTTTTTTTGTTCGTCTCCATGACTGCCTCCGGTAACCATTCGATACCAAAAACAAAGGCAGAGACATATTGTGAGACATCCGATGTATACGTTCCTGAAGCATGTCCGACCACGTCCTTGACGACAGCGTTACCATGAATCACATCGACCATCCTTTTTGCTTCCGTGTCTGTCATCTTTAAGAACTTGGGTTCAAAGGCATTTTTTAATTCTTCGAACGGTTGTTCTTCGACCCACATGCCTTGCATCAAATAAATTGGTACTTTCGCCGATTCATTATAGGCTTTTAAGGCATCGTAAAAGGCGGGTGGATGAAGCGTATAAATCCGAATCGTGTTGACCCCCATCTCACCAATCTGTCTCAGCCAACGATCGTACTCATTTCGGCTGATGGCATGTTCACCCGGAAAGGCACCCGGACGTCCTAATCCGACGTTCACACCTTTGACGAAATACGGCTTCCACTTACCATCTTGATACATTTCAAGTGTATCTTGTCCAGAACGGGCCCGTGTCCGGACCATCTGATCGTTTACTTTCGTTTGCGCTAACGGTTTGACTTGAACAGCTTGTTGTTTCAAGATTTTAGTCTCTTTTAAAATACGACTGAGCGTTGGCGTATAGATTTTCCAAAAGAACGCCGATTCACTGTCTGCACTGTCCAAGATGAATTGTTTGCGGAACCAGTCGAGTCCGGCATATCGATAGTAACGTGGAATGTCTGCTACATCGGTGTAATCCCCAGCAAAATAATGACCACTCCCTTGTTTGACGTAAGCCGGAAATTCAAGTGGTAATTGCCGTTCCCGTAACATCGCTTGCGTTTTTTTCGAAGGTTGCCATGAAAAATGAGCCTGCTGTTCTCCTCCGTCAAGTTCTAATACTTCAAACCAATAGTTATAACGAACTTCATCTTTTGCTTGCCCTTGGTTTTTATCCCATTTATAAAGGAGTGGAGTATCTTCATTGACAAAAAAGACTTCTTCCGTCGAATCATTGATGAAGACGTAACCCGGACCCGATAATTTAAAAGTCTTGTCTTTTGACTGAAGCTTCAATTTACTGACGACCGTTTCATCCAAACCTTGTAACTTCGTCAAATCCGGGAAAAATCGACCGATCCAGCCCGTCCATGCCGTTCCAAACAACTGACGAAAGGCGTTCGAGCGATCTGCTGGTGTCGGGCTAGCTGCTGTGTTGAATTCTGCGACAACGGGTTTCCCCTGTGAAATCGCATCTGTTGCGAGTGCCACATCTTCAGTCGTCAATCCGCCACGATGTTCTGTTTTGCCGTCTACCGCGTAAGATTTGCCATACGTATCCGTGAACAATAATAGATCTGCCGCTGCTGCTCGCTTCAGCATCTTTTCCCCTTGTGTCCCGTCATACCGATTGATGTAATCGGTATATGTATAATTCTCTCCGTCATCCGTACGAATCTTGAGATGGTTAAGCAACCAGGTCGTTCCTGCATGCTCCCGTTGTTGGTTACCGACAGTATAATCAAACAGGACGATGTTTAATGTCCGTTCTTTTTGCAAAAACCAAACAACTACTGGGACCAGAATCAAAAGACCGATTAATAACGCAATCCACTTGTATCGTTTCATCCGTACACACCCTTTCCTGAGGTGATTCATTTTTTCTATTGTAACTTGAATTCAAGCTGTCGCATATAATGGAACCCGTTTTTTCTGAAAGGAATATATTGGATAAAAAAAGAAACCTGCTCCACAAGGAGACAGGCTTCTTTTACGTGCAATCACAAATGACGATAAATCGCTTCCCATGCTGCATCGACACCTTCGCCGGTTTCCGATGAAAAAGGAATGAACGTATCTTGACCATCAAACTGCAACTTGCGTTTAATGGCTGCAATTTGTTTGTCACGTTGACCACGTTTGATTTTGTCGAGTTTCGTCGCCACGACGATGACCGATAAATCATAGTATTTCAAAAAGTCATACATGATGACATCATCCGCCGAAGGTTCATGGCGGATATCAACGAGTAAGACAACACCCTTTAAGATTTCACGAGTCGTGAAATACTTTTCCATCATCTTGCCCCATGCTTCTCGTTCTGTTTTCGAAACTTTCGCGTACCCATAACCCGGTACATCAACAAACATGACTTCATCATTGATGTTAAAGAAATTCAACGTTTGTGTTTTTCCTGGTTTAGATGATGTACGCGCGAGTGCCTTTCGCTGGACGAGCTTGTTGATGAACGACGACTTGCCGACGTTCGATCGTCCTGCGAGTGCTACCTCAGGAAGGAGTGGTTCCGGATAATGCTCCGGATTGACACCACTCGTAATAAAATCTGCTTTATAAATTTTCATGTTACTCTCCTTTTAATGCATGTTCGAGCACTTGGTCCATCGTCGCGACCGGAATGAATCGAATCCCATCCCGGACCGTTTCTGGAATTTCATCAATATCACGTGTATTGTCTTGGGGCATCAAGATCGTTGTCAGACCAGCCCGGTGAGCAGCTAACGACTTCTCTTTTAAACCACCAATCGGCAAGACACGACCCCGTAGCGTAATCTCTCCGGTCATCCCGACGTCTCGCCGTACCGGACGTTTCGTCAACGCAGAAATCAGTGCAGTCGCAATCGTAATGCCCGCCGAAGGACCATCTTTCGGGACGGCGCCTTCCGGAACATGAATATGGATGTCTTGTGTCTCATAGAAATTCGGGTCAATCTTAAACTCTTCTGCATGGGCACGAACAAAACTATATGCCGTCTGTGCCGATTCCTGCATGACGTCCCCTAGTTTACCCGTTAACTGTAATTTCCCTTTACCTGGAGCAAGGCTCACTTCAATCGTCAGCGTGTCGCCCCCAAATGCAGTATACGCTAAACCGGTCACCGCGCCAATCGTATCTTCTAGTTCACTTTGACCGTAACGGTAAATCGGTTTGCCTAAAAAGTCGGATAAATTACGTTTCGTGACAGTGACGCGTTTCTTTTCACCCATTGCGATTTGTTTCGCAGCTTTACGACAGAGGGATCCGATGACACGTTCCAAACTCCGGACACCCGCTTCGCGTGTGTACCGGCGAACGACTTCTTCCAATGCATCCGGCTTGACCGTCAATTGGCTTTTTTTCAATCCATGTTCCTTTAATTGTTTGGACAACAAATGCCGAATCGCAATTTCTGTTTTTTCTTGTTCCGTGTAACCACCGATTTGAATCAGTTCCATTCGGTCAAGCAATGGTCCCGGGATGTTCGAGACATCGTTTGCTGTCGCGATGAACAAGACGTTTGATAAATCAAACGGCTCTTCGATATAGTGGTCGGAAAAACTGTTGTTTTGTTCCGGATCAAGGACTTCAAGCATCGCGGAAGAAGGGTCTCCACGGAAGTCATTGGACATCTTATCAATCTCATCGAGCAGGAACACGGGATTGTTCGTCCCCGCTTGTTTTAGGCCACGAATGATGCGTCCAGGCATCGCTCCGATATACGTCCGCCGATGACCGCGGATTTCCGCTTCATCCCGGACTCCACCAAGTGAAACACGAACGAATTTCCGTTCGAGCGCTGTTGCGATCGAGCGGGCAAGTGACGTTTTACCGACTCCCGGAGGACCTGCCAAACACAAAATCGGTCCGCGTAACGAATCCGTTAACTGTCGTACCGCCAAGTATTCTAAAATCCGCTCTTTGACTTTTTCTAATCCATAATGATCTTCGTCTAGCTGCTCAGATGCCGCCTCGACATTTAAGAAGTCATCGGTTGCTTCATTCCAAGGAAGCGAGAAGAACCATTCGAGATAGTTCCGAATGACGCCATGCTCTGGACTCGTCGCCGGCACGACAGCCAGTCGGTTGATTTCTTTTTCGATGTTGATGACGGCCGTTTCTGACAGATCAAGCATCGCCAGTTGTTCTTTGTATTTCACAGCATCACTTTCTGCCGAGACTGCTTCTCCACCGAGTTCTTGCTGAATCGTCTTCAGCTGTTCCCGAAGATAATACTCGCGTTGCGACTGTTCAATCGTCTTTTTCGTCCGCTCCCGCATTTCGCGTTCAAGTTCGACGACTTCATATTCATGTTTCATGACGTCGAGCAACATGACCCCACGTTCGACCGGATCATTTTCTTCTAAAAATTCTTGTTTTTTCGCAATATCAATCGGTAATTTAGAGGCAATATAATCCGTCAGCGAATCGAGGCGCTCATACGTTTCAAAACGGCGGCGTTCGTCCGTTCCGATACCTTTGATCCGCGACACCAATTGACCAAATTGTTCTTTGATCAGACGAACGAGCGCTTCTTGTTTCGCCCCTTTGATATCTGCCTTTTCAATCGGTTCGATGTTCGCCTGGTACCCTTCATCCGTTTCCGTCACGTGATCAATCCGGACCCGTTCCTTACCAATGACACGGACCCGCACTGTATCATTTCCGAGCTCACTCATTTTTGCAATCTGAACAAGTGTACCAATCGTGTGCAGACCATCCACCGATGGTTCTGCTTCCGGATCCCGCTGCGTAACGACGACCAAATCAATTTCATGTTCTTTCGACGCAAGCAATGCTTTTAGTGAGACAGGACGCCCGACATCAATCGTCAATCCGATTAAGGGGTACGCGACAACGCCACGTAGTGGTAATAATGGATATTGTTTTATCTTCATCAAAAATCTCCTCCTAAACAAAAAGACTCGGAAAGGCGTACAAGTAGCCTCCGAGCCGATTTGTCACGGTGTTACGCCGTTTCTTTTTCTTTCCCTTGTTCAATTGTACCATCTTTCAGCTCAAGCGTCGGACCGCGCTTTCCAGTCAACGTTTCCGCTGTGATGATGACTTTCGCGATATCTTCACGGGACGGTATTTCGAACATGATTTCGAGCATCGTTTCTTCGATGATTGAACGTAAACCACGTGCACCGGTTTTCCGTTTAATCGCGAGTTTCGCGATTTCAACCAACGCTTCATCTGTGAAGTCGAGTTCGACATCATCCAGTTGAAGCATTTTTTTGTATTGTTTGACGAGTGCATTTTTCGGTTTTGTTAAGATTTGGACGAGTGCATCCTCATCAAGTGGTTCGAGTGTCGCCATGACTGGTAAACGCCCGATAAACTCCGGAATCAATCCGAATTTCTGTAAATCTTCCGGTAAAGCAGCCGCAAGGATTTCTTTTTGTGTCAAGTTACGGTTCTCAGAATCGTTTCCGAATCCGATGACCTTTTTACCAAGACGACGTTTAATCGATTGGTCGATCCCGTCAAAGGCACCACCAACGATGAACAAGATGTTCGTCGTATCGATTTGAATGAATTCTTGATGCGGATGTTTCCGGCCACCTTGTGGCGGAACGCTTGCAACTGTACCTTCTAAGATTTTCAGAAGGGCTTGTTGTACCCCTTCACCTGAGACATCACGTGTAATTGACGGATTCTCAGATTTACGGGCAATTTTATCGATTTCATCGATGTAGATGATACCTTTTTCTGCTTTTTCGACATCATAATCAGCAGCTTGAATGAGTTTTAAGAGAATGTTCTCAACATCTTCCCCAACATATCCGGCTTCCGTCAGACTTGTCGCATCCGCGATTGCGAACGGAACATTCAGAATACGAGCCATCGTTTGTGCGAGGAGTGTTTTACCACTACCAGTCGGTCCGATCATGACGATGTTCGATTTCGATAACTCGACGTCATCCGCACGGCCACCTGCATTGATCCGTTTATAATGATTATACATCGCGACAGATAATGATTTTTTCGCTTTTTCCTGTCCGATGACATAGTCATTTAAAGTCGCACGGATTTCATGCGGTTTCGGTACGTTTTTTAGTTCGACTTCTTCTTCTGTACCAAGCTCTTCTTCGACGATTTCGTTACAGAGTTCGATACATTCATCGCAAATGTAAACGCCAGGTCCAGCAACAAGTTTGCGCACTTGTTCTTGTGTCTTTCCGCAGAAAGAACATTTTAGCTGACCTTTTTCTTCGTTAAATTTAAACATAAAGGTCCACCCCTTTAACGTGGAAGTTGTATAGATCTGTTTCGCATCTATTCTCACGTTTTACTATTTATGATTGTAGCATGAACAAGGAAACTCTTTCAAATCTTGGAGGAGCGTTTTACAGTTTGATTTGAAATTTAAAATTTTCTTTGTCCTTGTTTGACCTATCGTACAAAAAAATCGACTTCAAGACCAGAAATTGGGCTTGAAGTCGATTCGTTCGGTTGGTTTGCTTATTTTGCTTTTGCGTTGTCAACGAGAACATCGATTGCTTTACGGAATTGAAGATCACCTTTAAGTGTATCGAGTCCGCCTTGTGGAGCAAGCATCGTTTCAAGTTGATCAGCAGGAATGTTGTAGAGTTCAGACATTGACTGAAGTTCAGCTTGTGCTTCTTCTTCTGTCACTTCAATCTTTTCATCTGCAACGATTTGTTTCAGAACGAGACGTGCTTTGACACGTTCTTCTGCTTGTTCTTTCATTTCAGTACGCATCGCTTCTTCAGTCGTTCCAGTTAACTGGAAGTACATGTTGAGGTCGATACCTTGTGACTGAATGCGTTGTGTGAATTCTTGGACCATACGCTCAACTTCGTTTTCAACCATGACTTCTGGAAGATCAACTGTCGCGTTTTTCGTCGCTTCTTCAACCAACTCATCACGCATTGAAGCATCTGCTTCTTGTTTGCGTGTGTTTTCAAGACGTGTGCGGATTTTTGTTTTCAACTCATCAAGAGAAGAAACTTCTTCGTCCATTTCTTTAGCGAACTCATCTGTCAATTCAGGAAGTTCCTGAGCTTTGACTTCATGAATCGTTACTTTGAACGTAACTGGTTTTCCAGCGAGTGATGCTTCATGGTACTCTTCTGGGAAGGTTACGTCGATGTCTTTTTGTTCGCCTGTTTTTAGGCCAACCATCTGCTCTTCAAATCCTGGAATGAAGTTTCCAGAACCGATGACGAGTGAGTAGTTTTCTGCAGTACCGCCGTCGAATTGGTTTTCCCCATCGAAACCTGCGAAGTCGAATACGACTGTATCGCCATTTTCGATAGCGCCCTCTTCTTTAACGACGAGCTCTGCGCCACGCTCTTGCATTGTTTTGAGTTCAGCATCGACATCTTCGTCTGTAACGTCTGTTTCGACTGCTGTGTACTCAAGACCTTTGTACTCACCAAGTGTAGCGTCCGGCTCGATCACGAATGTGATTTTGAACGCAACTGGTTTTCCTTTTTCGAGTGTTTCGACGTCGATGTTATCAAGCGCGATTGGCTCGATTCCTGATTCGACGACTGCACCTTCGATTGTATCTTGATATAAGATATCAAGTGCATCTTGGTAAAGTGCTTCTTCGCCGTACATTTTGTTAAACATTGTGCGTGGCATTTTTCCTTTACGGAAACCTGGTGTGTTCAATGTCTTGACGACTTTTTTGAACGCTTGGTCTACCGCTTTATCAAATGCTTCAGCAGGCGCTTCATACGTGAGAACGCCGAGGCTACCTGATTGTTTTTCCCATTTTGCAGTCATGCTGAGTCCCTCCAAAAATGTCAATTAGCGTACATGTGTGTACAACAAGTCACATTATAGCACAATCTTTCTTAGGATTACCACTGTTGAACGAGGCAATTACCTTGAATTACTGAAGTAAGGCCTGCTCATACATCGTTCCCTCCGGCAGTAATAAATGGACAGCCCGGTAAATCTTTTGCGCCTGCTGCCCAAGACCGCCTGGTGGCATCTCCGAGACGAAGTCCAGTTCGGCTAGTTCTTCAATAGCGTCAAGCCAGTCGTCGAGAGGTTCACTGCGATCGATCCTTTCGTCAGGAAAGAGGATTTGATACCAGTTCATGAATAAAATCGCCTTAAAGGGATCCATCCGTTCTAGAGCAAATGCTGCATCAGCAAAACGTTGTAATTGATCCGTCTGCGTTTTCATATAAACTTCAAGTTGCTCGGCGTGATCAAACGCCATCCATATATCGAATGCTTCATTTTCAACATACAGTGGATACAAGCGTTCGTCTCTCGGAATTTGGCCGAGCAACAAGTGACTGACCAATACACTCTGATGCTGTACGTCACGACCGGTTAAATAGTCACTCGCTATATACTTCGCCAATGACGGATGGTTCACCAAAGAGGTTTGCCCAACCCCTCGCATTTGTTCGACGATCGTACCGTGCCGATACAGTTCGATCCACTCTTCTTCCGTCAGGTCCCCTGACGGTTTCCCTTCTAGCTGGAGATAGGCAGAGTCATCCGTTTGTTGTTTCGCACGTAATGTTTTTTTCCGGAACTGAGCCACTTCTTCTAGTTTCAAGGATAATCCATAAGGGAGGTAAGGAGAAGCTGTCCGCAGCGCAAGATCAAACGAATAACGTTCTCCCCTTTCATACATGAATATCGCCATGACTTGCTCGACACCGTCCAACCGAAGATACGGTTCGACGACTGCCGAATACGATTCGGTGCCATCCTCCATCGCTAAATAGGCTTCCTGAATCGTATAGAGGAGATACAACACATCATCTTCTGACGCCAATTCTGATAACCGACCTACTTCGATTGCCAGCTCTTGACGATTTAATGCGGCGAGTCGTTTTTGTTCGATTGCCAACGGCTGTTCCATCCAACGTGATTGATGCATCATCATTCCACCTTTGTTGATTACTTCGTAAACGGATCAAGTAACGATGTCCAGTTCGAAATCGCTTCTTGTAGCTGACCCGCTTGTTCAATCCCCATCTTGTTTAGTGTATCGAGCGACACGTCGGCTTCTAACAGGCGTGTGATATCTTCTGATTGGTTGACGTATTGCTCTAATTTCTCACTGAGATTCTTTAGTTCTGCTGGCGGACTTTCTAAGCCGGCAAGTCGCTCATCGATTTGATTCAATTCTTCGTTTAATTGTTGGACGGTCCCGTCATTTTTCAGCTGTTCGATTTGCTGGTCGAGGGCTTGTTCCGGATTGGCGGAGTCACGCGCTTCAGTTGCCGCTTGATCCAACTTTGCAGATAACTCGGATGTCACCTTTGACGTATCTTGGGCAATATCTTGTAATTGACTAGCGTAATCCACGCTATTTTTAACATCCGTCACTTGTTGTTTCGCATTGTCCACTGTATCTGTAACCTCACTACATCCAGCTAACGCAACTGTCAGCAGCAGGATTCCACTCATTCGTTTCATCATCTCTTTCATCCCTTTCAAGTTCATGATACCTTAATTATACATGATAAAAGTCCTAAAAAAAAGAGACCTCCCTCGTAAGGGAAGTCTCTATTTTAATTATAGTGTCCCAAGAGGGATTCGAACCCCCGACCGACGCCTTAGAAGGGCGTTGCTCTATCCAGCTGAGCTATTGGGACGTGTCAACACGAATAAACTATACTAAAACAATTCTTTCGTGTCAATCACATTGGTAAAAACTATTTTTTAAAGTGTCCCGTCAAAGTGTAAAGCATTGATCCGTTCACCTGTCGTATCGTAAAAATCGACGATAAAATCGGATCCATCCAGTGTCAGTAAGGCGTATGTCTTTTCTGGACGATGACGTGGCATCCGAATCGAACCTGGATTGATGAACAGTTTCCCATCTCGTTGTTCTGCCTTAGCGACATGCGAATGTCCGTATAATACGATTGCCGCATCTTTTTGGTCCGCATGATGGACCAATTGATCCAAACTGTATTTGACGTCTTGACGATGCCCATGTAAACAGAGGACCCGGTAAGCACCTAAGTCTTCGATTACTTCATCTGAAAAATCGTTTCCGTAATCACAATTTCCTTTGACGACGCGATAGGGATATAACGATTCCGAATCTCCCGTCAGCTGAGAATCACCGCAATGAAAGGCAACATCTGCTTCTTGGTGGCGGTTGAATATCGTCAATAGTTCCTGATCGAGACCATGGCTGTCACTTACGATTAACGCTTTCATCTAAAATCACTCTCCCAAAAAAGTAGTTAATGCCGCTTCAAGTTTTCGCAATGCTTGTCCACGATGGCTGATGGTCGCCTTTTCACTTTTCGTTAATTCGGCTGCCGTCTGATTTAATGACGGAATGAGGAACAACGGATCGTAACCAAAACCGTTTGTCCCTTTCGCTTCAAATCCAATCTGCCCTTCCATCGTCCCGCGAACGGTCAAGGTTTCGCCCGACGGTTTTGCAAGTGACAAAGCACAGACAAAACGAGCTGTTCGTTGTTCTGCTGGTACGTGTGCTAATTTTTTTAACAATAAGGCATTGTTCGCCTCATCTGATTTGTTTTCGCCTGCAAAACGTGCAGAATAGACGCCGGGTGCACCGTCTAACGCATCGACTTCAAGACCAGAGTCGTCCGAAAGCACAGCATGACCGAAGTAGGACGCGGCCTCAATTGATTTCAGTTCAGCATTCTCTTCAAACGTCGAGCCGGTTTCTTCCGTTTCAGGAGCCGAATCGTAATCGAGTAAGGACTCGACCTCATAGCCGAGCCGTCCAAGCATCGTCTTGAATTCGTTTACTTTACCAGGATTTCTGGTCGCGACGATAATCTTCATCCGTGCTCCACCTCTTCTCCGACGTACCACCAGGACGCTCCTAAAGCTTGTTCAGCCGCATGGAGCAGTTCTTCAATACCCTTTTCCCCAAGTTCGAGCATATCGAGCATTTCTTTTCGAGAAAACGTTGCTTCTTCGCCCGTTGCTTGTAATTCAACGATCTTACCCGACGAGGTCATGACGAGATTCAAATCGACATCTGCCGCAGCGTCTTCTTCATAACAAAGATCAAGCAACAAATCCGTCCCGACTTTGCCGACCGAAACTGCCGCGATGCCTTCCTTGATTGGTGTATCCGTTAACTTCCCGCTTTGAATCAGTCCATCCACCGCTAAGACGAGTGCTAAAAAACCACCCGTGATTGCAGCCGTACGTGTCCCGCCATCTGCCTGCAACACGTCACAGTCAATCCAAATCGTCCGTTCACCCAATTTTTCAAGATTGACGACAGAACGTAACGCCCGACTGATCAAACGCTGAATCTCCATCGTCCGTCCGGTTTGTTTTCCTCGGACCGACTCTCGACCGGTCCGTTGCGCCGTCGCGCGTGGTAACATCGCATATTCGGCATTAATCCATCCTTGACGTTTCCCGCGTAAAAAAGGCGGAACTTTTTCTTCGACCGTCGCTGTACATAAGACACGCGTATCTCCGACTGAAATCAGAACGGATCCTTCTGCGTGTTTATTAACACCCGTCTCAAAATGAATCGTTCGCATGTCTGCTTGTGCTCTTTGATCTAAACGCATTTTTCTTCCTCCGTTCCTAACACTAACCGTTCGGCTTGAATCGGTTGATTCAACCAGTCACTCGCAATCCGTTCAAAAGACCGTGTATCTCCCGTCGCATGGTAGACATGTTCCGGGACGGTGTCATGTGCTGCTGTGATTCCGTTGTAATCCAGTAAGGCACCGACTTCAAGCGCCGTCTCGTCCCCAGAAGAAATCAATTGGACATTCGGTCCGATGACTCGTCCAATCACTTCTGCCAGTAGCGGATAATGGGTACAGCCTAAAATCAACGTATCCATGTCATAGGCGAGCAACGGTTTTAATGTATTGGCGACGACACGCTCGACATACGCTCCGGTTGTCTGTGAGGACTCAACGAGTGGAACGAATGGCGGACAAGCCAGTGATTCGACGACGACCTGCCCTTCGACGTGACGCAAGGCTTTTTCATACGAGTTACTTTCAATCGTCATTTTTGTGCCGATGACACCGATTCGTTTCGACCGTGTGACTTTAACTGCTGCTCGCGCTCCCGGATCGATGACGCCGATGATTGGAATCGACAACTTTTGTCGTGCTTCTTTTAAGACGACCGCCGTTGCCGTATTGCAGGCGATGACGATCAGTTTGACATCTTGCGCTACGAGGAAATCAATCATTTCCCATGTAAACTGGCGAATCTCTTCTTCTGGTCGAGGACCGTACGGACACCGTAATGTGTCTCCGACATATATGATTTGTTCATGGGGAAGCTGACGCATCAATTCCCGCGCCACGGTCAATCCACCGACCCCAGAATCTAATACTCCAATTGATCTGTTCACGTTTTCCCCTCACCTTCCTCTCTCATATGGTAACAAAAAAGGACGACGGTGCAAGACCGGCGTCCAAGAATGTACGATAAAGGATTACTGAGCAAGACCTTCGCTTGTCAGCATATCTGAAAGAGTCGTGATTGCTTCAGAAGCATCGTCACCGTTTGCAACGATTTTGATGTCTGAATCTTTTGCGATTCCGAGTGAAAGAACACCCATGATCGACTTGAGGTTAACAGTCTTTCCGTTGTATTCCAAGTTGATGTCTGATTGGAATTTAGAAGCTGTGTTGACGAGTTGTGTTGCCGGACGAGCATGAATGCCTGAATCCGCGATGACTTTGAATGTTTTTTCCATGATTAAGAAATCTCCCTCCACTAATAACGTACTAGTGAGTCGTTTTCGAATATGTGAACTCATTATCAAATGATAACGGATTCGAATCGATTCTGCAAGGAATTTTTATACGCTTCATTCCAAGCAAACGCATTCCCGGAACGATCAATCTGCACCATCGAGGTCCGACCGGTGAACATCAATTCATCCTGTTCGCTGAACGCGGCATAATGGACATCACACGAGGCTGTTCCGACCTGAACCGGGTAAGCATAGACGGCGAGACGCGCCCGTGGATAGACTTGACGGATGTAATTACACTGGGCATCCGCAACGACGACAATCCCGTCGTCTGAAAGCGAATAACCGGTTTCTTCAAGCATCAACGTTCGGACATCCTCAAAGTAGACGAACGGGACACGGTTGTTCATATGTCCATAGGCATCCGTTTCTGCAAACCGGACCGCAACATCAAGTCGCGTGCCATGTTTCATTTGTTCTAACCATTGATCGAGATCATGAATATAACTAGGTACACGCACGGAAATTTCCTCCTCTAAAAATATAAAAAGAAGGAGCAAGGCCCCTTCTTTAATTTTACGTTTTCGTATTAACGACTGACTGCTTCTCCCGTACGTCCTTCGTCACTGCCGAAGAATTTCTTGAAGGAGTGCAACGTCGTTTGACGGTTCATCGCTGCGATTGATGTCGTCAATGGAATCCCTTTCGGACACACTTCAACACAGTTTTGTGCGTTTCCGCACTGCATGATTCCGCCGTCTTCCATCAAAGCTTCAAGACGCTCTTCTTTGTGGAACGCACCTGTTGGATGCGAATTGAACAGACGGACTTGCGAGAGTGCAGCCGGTCCGATGAAGTTCGACCGATCATTGACGTTCGGACATGCTTCGAGACAGACGCCACAAGTCATACATTTCGAAAGTTCGTATGCCCATTGGCGTTTGTTTTCCGGCATCCGTGGTCCCGGACCTAAATCATACGTACCGTCGATTGGGACCCATGCTTTGACTTTTTTCAAGGCATCAAACATCCGTTGACGGTCGACTTGAAGGTCACGGACGATTGGGAACGTCTGCATCGGTTGAAGACGAATCGGTTGCTCGAGCTTGTCGACAAGTGCCGTACAGGATTGACGAGGTGTTCCGTTGATGACCATCGAGCACGCGCCGCATACTTCTTCGAGACATCCCATGTCCCAGTTGATTGGCGTCGTTTTTTCACCGGCTGCGTTGACCGGATTACGACGAATCTCCATCAGTGCAGAGATGACATTCATGTTTGGACGATACGGCACTTCAAAGGCTTCATCATATGCTTTCCCATCCGGTCCATCTTGACGTTGGACGATGAACTGAACCGGTTTTTGATTCGTTTTCTGTTCGAGTGGTGTCGCCATTATGCCTTCACCTCTTTCTTCGACTTCTTGCTGTAGTCACGCTTACGTGGCGGAATCAGTGACGTTTCGACTTCTTCATAATAAATTTCCGGATGACCGTTCGTATAACGCGCCATCGTTGTTTTGAGGAAACGTTCGTCATCACGTTCCGGGAAGTCCGGTTTGTAATGAGCGCCACGGCTCTCGTCCCGTTTTAAGGCTCCGAGCGTAATCGCTTCCGCGAGATCCAGCATATGATCGAGTTGACGAATAAATGAAGCCCCTTGATTGCTCCAGCGCGCTGTATCCGTCGCTGAAATCCGCGTGAAACGTTCACGAAGCTCTTTGATTTTATCAAGTGTTTGCTCGAGTTTATCGTTGTAACGAACGACCGTCACGTTATCCGTCATGACTTCTCCGAGTTCGCGGTGGATTTGATACGCGTTTTCCGTACCTTCCATCGCCAAGATGTCATTGAAACGGTCGATTTCAGCAATTTTGTGCGCTTCGACGACTTCTTCCGGCATGTCGTGCACCGACTTATCGAGATCATTCATGTAGGCGATCGCTGCCGGACCTGCGACCATTCCACCGTATACGGCAGACAGCAACGAGTTCGCACCGAGACGGTTCCCACCGTGCATCGAGTAATCACATTCTCCAGATGCAAATAATCCTGGAATGTTCGTCATTTGATCGTAATCGACCCATAATCCACCCATTGAGTAATGGACGGCTGGGAAGATTTTCATCGGGACTTTCCGTGGATCATCACCGACGAACTTTTCATAGATTTCAAGAATCCCGCCAAGCTTGACGTCGAGTTCTTTTGCGTCTTTGTGCGACAGGTCGAGATAGACCATGTTTTCCCCGTTGACACCGAGCTTCTGATTGACACAGACGTCAAAGATTTCACGCGTCGCGATATCACGTGGTACGAGATTTCCATAGGCCGGATATTTTTCTTCAAGGAAATACCATGGCTTGCCGTCTTTATACGTCCAGACACGTCCACCTTCACCACGAGCTGATTCGCTCATGAGACGGAGTTTATCGTCCCCTGGAATCGCTGTCGGGTGAATCTGGATGAACTCCCCGTTCGCATAAATGGCACCTTGACGGTAGACGGCTGCCGCTGCCTGCCCCGTGTTGATGACCGAGTTCGTTGATTTCCCAAAAATAACACCCGGACCACCTGTTGCTAAGATTACTGAGTCAGCTGCAAACGCTTCGATTTCCATCGAGCGTAAATTCTGACAAACCGCACCACGACAAATACCTTCTTCATCGATGATTGCGCGAAGGAATTCCCATCCTTCATACTTCTCTACCAAACCTTGCGCTTCAAACTTACGGACCTGTTCATCGAGTGCATACAACAACTGTTGCCCTGTCGTTGCACCGGCGTATGCGGTCCGGTGATGTAATGTTCCTCCAAAACGACGGAAATCAAGTAACCCTTCCGGCGTCCGGTTAAACATGACGCCCATCCGGTCAAACATGTGGATGATTTTCGGAGCTGCTTCCGTCATCTTTTGGACCGGTGGTTGGTTCGCGAGGAAATCGCCGCCGTAAACCGTATCATCAAGATGCTGGTAAGGCGAATCGCCTTCCCCTTTCGTGTTGACGGCACCGTTGATTCCGCCCTGTGCACAAACGGAGTGTGACCGTTTGACCGGTACAAGTGAAAATAGTTTGACCGGCACACCTTGTTCTGCTGCTTTTATCGTAGCCATCAAACCAGCGAGTCCTCCACCGATGATGACAAGATTCTTATTCGCCATGTTGTTAGTTCCCCTTTCCTTACAACACGCCTGCAAACGTCAAGATCGAGCGTACGCCTACAAACGATAATCCGATGAATACGAGGGCTGCCACATAAGACATCGCTTTTTGAGAAGCGGGTGATTGCGTGATTCCCCATGTGATACAGAACGTCCAGAGCCCGTTCGCGAGGTGGAACGTCGTCGCTAAAATCCCGACGATGTAGAAGGCGAGCATGAACCAGTTATCGACGATGTTTTGCATCATGCTAGCATCGACTGCCGTCCCCATTGCTGCTGCAATCCGTGTCTCCCAGACATGCCATGTGATGAACACGACGAGGAAGATTCCTGAAAAGCGTTGTAGCACATACATCCAGTTCCGGAAGTATGTATAACGACCTGTGTTCGCGGAACCCGTAAACGCGATGTAAACACCGTAGACACCGTGCAGGATGATTGGAATGAAGATGACAAACACTTCCAAGAACAACCGATACGGAACGCCCCCTACGATTTCCGCAGCCTTATTAAAGTCTTCCTCCCCACGAACGATGAAATAGTTCGTCGTAAAATGAGAAAGTAAAAATAACCCGATTGGAATGACGCCGAGCAGTGAGTGTATTTTACGCCCCACGAAATCACGATGATTCGCCATCCAAATCCCCCCTTTTGTTTGCCAATCAAACGTTGGCGCATTTTGGTAGAAAAGCGCTTTCATAAGGAAATTCGTCTTTTCATCACTTATTCTACTCCTGTCCTTTTTATAAGACAACCCGAGCTGTTGCATTTAACTGCAAATAACTGCAAATTTTTTCAGGAAAACAATGACCCATAAGAATTACCTCGCTATAATAGTTTCAGAGATAGGAGTGATTGATGATGGATTTGGTACCACACCCCTCTTCCACATTCGGAATCGAGTTGATTCGCGACTATGTGTTGACGGACTTATTAGGAACAGATTATCGCCATGTCATCTACTGGGCAGGAAAACGTCTGGCACGTGAATTCCCAGTTTTTAGCGCTGAAGAAGTTGCCCCGTTTTTCCATGAGGCGGGTTGGGGACAGTTGGAATTAAAAAAACAAAAAGGAACGTCATTAACCTTTATCTTAATACCACCTGAATCAATACGAACGGAACGTCCGGTAGGTTATTTTCAGCTAGAAGCCGGGTTTTTAGCTGAACAGTTTTCAAAAATAAACGGATGTGTAGCTGAAGGATACGCGGAATCAATTAAGAATCAAGTGCACATCACGATTGAGATTGATCCAAAAGATCCACTTGACGGATCACTTTAAAATCAAAACAGGAATTTGAATCCGGACGGCGAATTCTTGAAACGTGAAACCTTTTTCGTTTGATTGCCGTATCAGTAATTGATTACATTCATCAAAGGAGGAATTTTTATGTTCAAGAAACTAGCAGCCGACTTAACAGGATTCAGTGATATTGGGCAAGTGATTCACCCTGACGATTTTGACAAGGCAGCCGCCGATGATTACGTCTTACACGAAGACGGTGAAAAAATTTATTTTTTAATCAAATCGAAAACAGATGAATACTGTTTTACGAATTTAGCGCTTGTTCATCTCGATGGCGAAAGTGCAGTCAGTTCAAAACGTGTTCTCTATCGTTACCCCTATGCTCATTATCCGATTCGTCATGTCATGTTCGAAACGGCTGGGACCGTCGACCTTGATGTTGAAATCAAATTCGAGATTGGCGGAAAACATTATTCGATCGATGTCGATAAAAAACAGCTCGAGCATGTGAAGGATCTCTATAAAGCGCTTCTCGCCATTGCCGAAAAACAATACGAGGGACAAAAGATGCTCGAGTTCGCAAACAGCTCACTCAATCATTCCGTCACGATTCTTGGTGGTCTCCGTCAAGGCGACATGAACGTGCCACAAACGTTTAAGGATCTGTCGCAAGAGTCGTTCAACTGGCTCCAAGGACATTATTATCAATGGAATCAAAGAGATTTCGGTTCCTACTATGAAAAATACATCAATAATTAACGTTGTCAACGAATCGGTAACCCGGTGAAGTTCTCACAAAAATACGTGTTGTTCATTCGCTGTCTTCAGGCAAATGAACAACACGTTTCTTTTATTATTTATGATTTCCGACTGACCCCACGTTTATTCTTCATCATTCTTCATTCGTCTGACTGAGGTACTCGGCAACGGTTTCTGCCAACTTCACAGGTAATCCCGCTTCCGTCAACTGTTCGATGTTGGCTTTTTTCAAACTACGCATCGAACCGAAATGACGAATCAATTGTTGGCGTCGTTTTGGTCCGACGCCGGGAATATCGTCCAGCAGTGACCGGGTCATTCCCTTCGAGCGTAACGAACGGTGGAACGTGATCGCAAACCGGTGGACCTCGTCTTGCATCCGTTGCAGCAAATAAAACGCACTCGAACGCGGATGCAGTTCGATCAACCGCCCTCCCTCCCCAAACAGCAGTTGACTCGTCCGGTGTTTATCATCTTTTTTCAACGAACCGACGGGCAGGGATAAACCAAGCTCATCTTGAATCACTTCAAGTGCGGCATTGAGTTGACCTAATCCACCATCGATTAAGACGAGATCCGGTAGACGGGCACCTTCGAGTAACAAACGACGATAACGCCGCCTGACGATTTCTCGCATCGATTCATAATCGTCTGGTCCCTTGACCGTCTTGATCTTAAATTTCCGATACTCTTTCTTGAGCGGTTTCCCGTCTTCAAAGACGACGAGCGCCGATACAGCGTCCGCCCCTTGGATATTAGCGTTATCGATGATTTCGATTCGTGATAAGGGATGTACATCAATCGCGTCTGCTAATTCTTGAACTGCCTGAACGGTTTTCTTTTCATCACGGGCAATCAATTCGAAACGTTCTCCAATCGCATTCTCAGCATTTTTCGTCGCTAAGTCGAGCAGCTTCCGTTTTGAACCACGCACCGGAACATGGACACGTAAATCAAGTGCTTCTTTCAACAGCATCTGATTGACGAGTGGCGGTACATAGATTTCACTCGGTTTGATGTTTTTTTCATAAAACTGAACGATGAAACTTTCAAGTTCTTCTGCGGCTGTCCCGTAAATCGGAAACAGCGATACGTCACGTTCAATCATTTTTCCGCCACGCAGGAAGAAGACTTGGACACATATCCAACCTTTGTCGACATAAATACCAAAGACATCTCGAGACGTCAAATCAGCTGTAATCATGTTCTGTTTATTCATGATCGACTCAATCGCTCGGATTTGGTCACGTAATTCGCCGGCACGTTCAAATTCCATCGCTTCCGCTGCCCCACTCATCTTTTCTTGAAGCGACTGGACCAGTTCTTTTGTTTCACCAGACAGGAAACGGCGAATTTCGGACACGATCGCTTTTTGTTCCTCTTCTAGATTCGGAACTTCGCACGGACCTAGGCATTGACCGATATGATAATAGAGACAGATCTTTTTCGGCATCGGCTGACACTTACGGAGGGGGTACAACCGATCAAGTAGACGTTTTGTTTCATTTGCCGCATACGCATTCGGATATGGACCAAAGTAATGCCCACCGTCTTTTCGTAATTTCCGGGTTGTGATCAGTCGTGGGTACGTCTCATTCGTAATCTTTAAATACGGATAGGACTTATCATCCTTTAACATGATGTTATATTTCGGGTCATGTTTCTTAATCAAAGTCATCTCAAGCAATAATGCTTCCAGTTCGCTTCCGGTGATGATGTATTCAAAATCACGGATATCTGCAACGAGACGTTCTGTTTTTAAGTCATGCGCTCCCGTGAAATACGACCGGACACGATTCTTTAAATTTTTCGCTTTTCCGACATAAATGACTTCGCCAAATTGGTTTTTATGCAAATAACAGCCTGGTTCATCAGGTAAAAGGGATAGTTTCGCCTTAATATGTTCTCGATGACTCACAAAAATGTCTCCTTTCACCGTTTTTAGTTTTACGTTATAGGGTAAATATCTTACATTGATTATGACATATGGGGGATAAAAAATGCGTACATATGATTGCATTGTAATAGGAACAGGAGCAGCCGGAAACCAGGCCGCTTATAAATTTGCTGAAAAAGGGCTCCGAGTCGCGATTATTGAAAATTTCACACCTGGGGGCACATGCTCACAACGTGGTTGCGATGCTAAAAAAATTCTATTGACGGGCAGCGAAACAAAAGATGCCGTCGAACGGTTACTCGGATACGGTCTAAAGGGTTTGATTTCCATCGACTGGCGCCAATTGATGGAACGAAAAAATGAGTATACACGTGCGATTCCGGAACAAACGCGAAATCGGTATGACGATCTTGGAATTGACTATTACCATGGTGAACCCCGCTTCTTATCGAATACGAAACTCCTTGTCGAGGATATCGAGTTAGAGGCGGAGCAATTTTTGATTGCGACCGGTCTTCGTCCCCGTGAATTATCCATCCCGGGTGGCGAACGATTTTTAAACAGTAATGAATTTTTAGAATTACGCGATGTTCCACGTCGACTCGTCTGTATCGGTGGTGGTTATATTTCCTTTGAATTTGCGCATCTCGCTCGAATCGCGGGTGCTGAAGTCACCATTCTGTTACGGTCTAGCGCACTCAAACAATTTGAGCAGGAGCTCGTCACGGTATTGTTAGAGGCTACGAAAGCCCTCGGCATTCAAATCCTTCGTGAAACAGAAGTGGTCTCTTATTCTGATACGACACTCGTCTTATCAAACGGGACACACATCGAGGCAGACGTCGTCTTAAACGCGACCGGTCGTGTGGCAAGCATCGATCATTTACATCTAGAACGAGCTGGTGTGACTTTTGAAGAAAAAGGCATCCGGGTCAATGATTACTTACAATCGTCAGCGCCGCATATCTATGCCGCTGGTGACGTCGCTGTCAGCGGAAATCCTGCCTTGACCCCTTTCGCCGGAACCGAGGGACGTCTCGCTGCCTGTAACATGCTTGAAGGCAACACACGTACACTTGAACTGCTCCCTGTTCCGAGTATCGTCTTTACTACTCCAAATTTGGCAAAAGTAGGTCAGACTGAAGCTAGCTTGCAGCAACATAACATTCGCTATCGGGGAAAGCTGATTGATACATCCAGCTGGCAGACGAATGTGCGGATCAAAGACCCCTTCGCACGGGCAAAAGTCTTAATCGGGGAAGACGATCAAATTCTTGGCGCGCATTTCATTGGTGTCCACGCGGCAGAACTCGCTAATTATTTTTCATTTGCCATGCAGCACCGGATTCCGAGCTCTGCTCTTCAGAAAACGAGTTTCGCTTATCCCACCCCGGCCTCAGACATCGCGTCGCTACTCGAAGACTGATTGAAAAGGAGACTAGCTATATGGTGCATTATGGATATACGATACTTTACATCACAAATCCGGTAAAAACTCGCTTGTTTTATCATGATCTGCTTGGTCTTCCGATCAAAGCCGAACATGGGAGTTATACGGAATTCGAGACCGGTCCGACAATTCTTGCTTTTAATACAAAAGAAGACGTTCGCTCCATGGTTCCCTATGAGATACCGGATAAAACCGGGCAACAATCGATTGAACTTGGTTTCGTGACCGATGATGTCGTTTCCTTGTACGAGACGATCCGAGCTGCCGGTCATGAAACGATTTTGCCGCCGACGGAAAAACCGTGGGGACAAACCGTTGCCTATGTGCTTGATCCCGATGGTCATTTGATCGAACTTTGTTCTCCGCTTTCGTAAGACGACGAGACAAAAAGATGGCATTCCGCCAATTGACGGAATGCCATCTTTGTTCTATCGATTTCAGAATTAGCTAGATGTTTCAACGAATTCTTTTAATGCGTCTTTTGGCATGAAGCCCATTGTTTTGTTGACCGGTTGACCGTCTTTGAATAAGACGAGTGTTGGGATACTTTGCACTTGGAAAGCTCCAGCCACTTCTGGGTTAGCGTCAACATCAACTTTAACGATTTTTACGTTCTGCATATCGGCATCAAGCTCTTCGAGAACTGGAGCGAGCATGCGGCAAGGGCCGCACCATGTTGCCCAGAAATCTACGAGAACGAGACCTTCTTGTGTATCTTCTTTAAATGATTGGCTAGTTGCGTGTACGATTGCCATTGAAAATAACCTCCTATTTTTAGATTGTCTTGACTTGTCTGTCAAAGCAATCTTTTTACTGACTTGAGTATAGCACAGCCCTACCTGACAACAAACGAAACTGCTCAAGACAAAATCATTGGACAAAAAAGAAGCAAAGAAGTTACTCTTCGCTTCCTTTTTCATCTCTTAATGCACAAGCATCTTTTTGAACTCTGCTGTCAATAACGGAACGACATCGAACAAGTCACCGACGATTCCATAGTCTGCAACGGAGAAGATGTTTGCTTCCGGATCCTTGTTGATCGCGACGATGACTTTTGCATTCGACATACCGGCTAAATGTTGAATCGCTCCAGAAATACCACAGGCAATATAAAGATCCGGTGTGACGACTTTACCGGTTTGACCGATTTGCAACGCGTAATCACAGTAGTCAGCGTCACAGGCACCACGTGATGCTCCGACTGCTCCGCCAAGTAAGTCTGCGAGTTCTTGTAATGGCGCAAATCCATCTGAACTTTTGACGCCTCGCCCACCGGCAACGATGACTTTTGCTTCCGATAAGTCGACGCCACCCGTTGCTTTTCGTACCACTTCTGAAACGATTGTCCGTAAATCCTTCAGTTCGACCGTCACCGCCTCGACCGTCCCTTGCGAAGCTCCTTCAGCAAGTGGCTCGATGTTGTTCGGACGGACCGTAAAGAGGGTTTTTCCTTCTGTGACTTTCACTTTCTCAAATGCTTTTCCTGAATAAATCGGGCGGATGAACTGTGCGTCCGTCCCGGTTCCTTCGATTGATGTCACATCACTGATCAACCCGGCTTGAAGTTTCGCCGCGATTTTTGGTGAAAGGTCTTTTCCGAGCGACGTATGTCCGAAGACGATGACGTCAGGTGAAACCCGTTCGATCAGTTGCAGGAAAACCTGTCCGTAACCGTCTGGCGTGTAGTGCTGTAACCGTTCGTCTTCAACGACCAGTACCTGATGAGCACCGCGCGTCGCGAGTTGCGTTGCATCTGCCGCTACGTTTTGTCCGATTAGAGCAACAACGACTTCATCTGCTACTAGGTTTGCTGCCGCGATCGCTTCAAATGAAACATTCCGTAAATTACCGTCACGTGATTCTGCAAGTACAAGTGCTTTTGACATATCGTGTTTCCCCCTTAAACAACTTTTGCTTCGTTACGTAATAGTGAAGCGAGTTCCTGGACTTGCGTCGACAGATCGCCTTCAAGAATTTTACCGGCTGCTTTGTTCGGCGGTAAAAAACGTTCAATCGTTTCGAGACGTGGTGCCAACTCTTCTTCGTCTAACTCAAGATCAGACAATTCGAGTTCTTCGAGTGGTTTCTTTTTGGCTTTCATGATGCCCGGAAGACTTGGATAACGTGGTTCATTTAATCCTTGTTGCGCCGTTACGAGTAACGGTAAAGACGTTTTGATGACTTCCGTGTCCCCTTCTGCGTCCCGTGTGACGACAGCATCCGTTCCGGTTAACTCAAGCTTCGTGATGGTCGTGACATACGGAATATCAAGCAACTCCGCGACACGTGGCGCCACTTGTCCGCTTCCGCCGTCAACCGCTACATTCCCCGCAATGATTAAGTCAACCGTCTGTTCTTTAAGATATCCGGCCAAAACTTCTGAAATCGAAAAATGATCGGCTTCTTCGATGTCATCCTCAATCGAGATGCGAACTGCTTGATCTGCCCCCATCGCAAGTGCCGTCCGGAGTTCTTTGTCCGCATCTTCTGGTCCGACCGTCACGACGGTCACTGTTCCGGAATGTGCATCGCGCACACGGATTGCTTCTTCTACCGCATACTCATCATAGGGATTGATGATAAATTCCGCCCCATCCTCTTCGATTTGACCATTTTCGAGCTGAATTGCTTCTTCCGTATCAAATGTGCGTTTTAATAAGACATAGATTTCCATCTTTCGTTCCCCCTCTATCGACTTCTATAGACCACCATCATTTTTTGTATCCGCTTACAAAAAGAATGTCATGAAAAGGGCTTAACTCAGCCCTTTGATTAACATCTGATGAATCCCGTGACGCGTTTCGAGCAAGTCATATTTAAAACCACTTGCCATCCAACTTGTCACGACTTCGTCAATCGTTCCAAATACCATCTGTCTCCCTAATCGATAGTCGAGTGTCTGAGAAAATTCGCCCGACTCCATCCCATTCCGGATGACACGATCAATCAAATGCAAGTAAGGTTTGAGGACCGTTGCGATATTGTGGCGCATCTCCTGATTTGATTGCCGTAACTCAATTTGCGTGACGACCGCTAAGTCATAATCGACCGATAGTTGCTCGAGGTGTGCTTCAATCAGTGCGGCTAACTGTTGTGTCGCCGACTGGTGATGCGCAATTTGCGCTTCCGAATATTCGATGAAACTGCCCATCTTTGCTTGAAACAATGATATCAACAGATGTTCCTTGTTTTTAAAGTAAAGATAAATCGTTCCGTCCGCTACCCCTGCTTCTTTCGCAATCGCTGTCACCTTGGCACCGTGGTACCCATTTTTTGCGATGACTTTCACCGCAGCATCAATGATGCGATCACTCTTAGACATCGTTCTTTTCATAAGGCTATCTCCTAACACATAAAATGAATGATGGTTCATTCATATTTATTCTATCATGTCTTTTTGAGCTGTCAACTGCTTTCTTCCAGCTGTTTTGCCCGTTCTTCTTCAATCAGGACACGGCGCAGAATTTTCCCGACAAACGTTTTCGGGAGTTCTTGTCTGAACTCATACTGTTTCGGAACTTTGAAAGAAGCAAGACTTTTCCGGCAAAACTGATCGAGTTCTTCTTCCGTCACTGTACCATCATCTTTGAGCACGATAAACGCTTTTACCGTCTCTCCTCGATACGCGTCCGGCACTCCAATCACAACAGCTTCTTTGACGGCTGGATGTTCGTATAGAATTTCTTCGACTTCTCGTGGATAGATGTTGAAACCAGAGGCGATGATTAAATCTTTTTTCCGGTCGACGATTCGGAAGTAATGATCTTCTCCGACATAACCAAGATCGCCCGTATGCAGCCACCCGTCACGTAAGACGGCTTGCGTATCTTCAGGACGCTTCCAGTACCCTTTCATGACTTGCGGACCTCGAACGAGAATTTCACCAATCTCTCCAGGTGCTGCCGCGGTCTCACCGTCACCTTGAACGATTTTCGCAATCGTATCCGGAACAGGAATGCCAACTGTTCCGGGAACACGTTTGTCCCAAATGCAATTCGTGTGTGTGACCGGACTTGTCTCTGATAATCCATACCCTTCGACAATTCGTCCACCCGTCACCTGTTCAAACTTTTCTTGCACTTCGACTGGTAACGGCGCTGATCCGGAGATACAGGCTTCAATCGACGACAAGTCATATTTTTTCAGTTTCGGATGATTCAGGAGTCCAACATACATCGTCGGTGCCCCTGGGAATAAGTTTGGTTTTTCTTTATCAATTGCCTTTAAGACTTGTTCAATATCAAATTTCGGTAAGATGATTTGTTCATAGGCATTAAACATCCCGAAATTCAGATTACACGTCATGCCGTAGACATGGAAATAAGGGACAACGGCCAATAATTTCCGTCCATCACCACGCGAATATTTATAAAACCAGCGGCTGATTTGTTCGACGTTCGCACTCAAATTAAAATGTGTCAACATGACTCCTTTTGGGGCTCCGGTCGTTCCACCGGTATATTGTAACACTGCGATGTCTTCTTTTGGATTGATTTCTACCGGCTCGATGGATTCGTGTCCACGATGCGATAAAAAAGGAATCGATCCCGTCGTATCGATGATGATATTGTTGTCTTTCCGGGATTTGATCGGATACAGCTTATTTTTGGGGAAAGGAAGATAGTCAGCAATACTGGTCGTGACAACGGTTTGTAATGCAGTCACCGCTTTGACGCGTGATGCTTTTGGATACAGTAAATCCAGTGTCACAAGAATCTTGGCACCCGAGTCGACAAGAATTTGTTCCAGTTCCCGGTCCGTATAGAGCGGATTGACTTGAACGACCGTTCCGCCTGCGTACAACACAGCATAATAACTGATCATATACTGCGGACAGTTCGGTAACATCAAACCAACACGATCTCCTTTTTCGAGTCCAGCTTCCTGTAAGACGTGTGCAAAACGACGTGCTTCTTGTCGCACTTCCTGAAAAGTCATCCGTTTACCGAGAAAACTAAGGGCACGACGTTCTGGAAAATCGTCAGCTGCCTCCTCTAACGCTTGATAAAGTGGCACCTCACGATAGTCGATTGATGCAGGTACCTGTTCTGGATAATCCTTTAGCCATACTGAATCCATTCCATTCCCTCCTTGTGACTGAATTACTATTCATTTTTATTATACGTGCATTCCGCCTGTAGCGGCTAGTCTTGATTCAAAAAAGTTTTCAGTTTTTTCCAAGTTCAGGTCGTTTGATTCAAGTACAAAAAAACCACTGCCGGTGATGACGACAATGGTTTTCCTGATCGGTCACTTAACGTGATGGATATGTGAATCCTTCACCAATCACTTCCCGTACTTTATGAATGACGACGAAGGCACGTGGATCTGCCGCCTCGACGATTTGTTTGAGCGGAGCCAGCTGGCGTTTATCGACGATCATATACAACATATCGTTTTTTTGTTTCGTGAAGTGACCATGGCTATGAATGACCGTCGCACTTCGCCCTAATGTTTCCGTCAGGATCGTCGCAATCTCTTCTTGACGGTGGCTGATGATCGTAACGGCTTCGCGGACATTTAGTCCTTCGCTCACAAGATCAATCAGATAAGAGCCGATGATGATCGCAATCAACGTATAAAGCATCGTCTCTTCTCCAAACAAGAATCCGGAAGCACCGACGACTGTGACATCGATGATGAACATCGATACGGCAATGCCTAAGTTCAAGTACTTGTTCATCAACCGTGCGATGATGACACCGCCGCCGGTCGTACCACCTGCTCGAATGACAAGCCCGATGCCAAGACCAATCAAAATCCCGGCATAGATCGTCCCAATCAATCGATTATCTGACGTCGTCGCAAGTGACGCGGTGGACGACAAGACAAATGATGTCGTCGCAACGGAGATGGCGGAATAGAGCATCGTTTTCCGGCTTAAGAACTGATAGCCGATAATGAATAGGAGCGCATTCGAAATCAGAGAGACGAGACCTGTATTCCATCCATAGAGATAATAAAAGATGACGGTGATCCCGATGAGTCCACCTTCTGATAAGTCATTCGGAATCGTAAAGTAGTTGATGCCAAATGCTAAAATAGCCGAACCGATGATGATCCAAAAAATATCTTTCCAGGAAATGAGTTGCATCGCTTCAAAAGCACGACGCCGTATTTCATTTGTATTGGTTTTTTTTACGTTCATGTCGTTTCCTCCTTCGTGTTCCATTCTTGTTTCTCAATAAAAATTCCGCACTGAATCGTTCTCAGTACGGAATAATCACTTGGCGCAGCCAGTTCTTTTAATTCATGAATATCCAGATTATACCAACGACTAAAAAGGCAATCGATACACCGAACATGATTTTTGCTAATCGTTCTAACACGTGCTCACCCCACTAACGCTGAACCAATCACATAAGACATCCCAATCGATAACGAACAGGAAATGATCCCAACAGCGATATTTCCTTTTTCGATTTCCCGGTCGACCGGCAGATTCGGTGTCAGAAATTCGAAGATCCAGTACGTCGAAATCAGCAATAGAAATCCAAACGCACTCTCTAAGAAAATCGCTCCGACACGCTGTTCACTTTGGACGGTAAAATGAACGATGTTCGCAAGACCAATGATTTTTCCACCTGTCGCCAAGGCAACAGCAATGTTTCCACTCTTGATATGTTCCCAGTTTCGGTACCGGGTTGTCAACTCAAAAAGTGCTAGTCCCATGATGATGAGTAGTCCGGCGACCGAATATAAAGCTGTCGTGTAGACATAGACGTTTTCAAAAATATTCACCTAACGCGCCTCATTTCAATTCGATGATTGTGACACCGTGTCCACCTTCACCTTGACCACCTAGACGATGTGTCTTCACATGACGGTTTCCACGCAGATACTCCTGAACTCCTTGACGCATCGCACCTGTGCCTAGTCCATGAATGACACGAATCTGTTCATAATTCGACAGCAATGCCTGGTCCATGAAGCGGTCGAGCTTCGCGAGCCCCTCCTCTACACGAACACCTCGTAAATCCAGTTCGGCCGATGCGGCTGATTGTTTGGTTACACTTGTTCCACCAGCACGTTTTTTTGTTTTCGAAGCCGATTTCACTTCGCCGACTTTCGCGAGATCGCTTGGTTTGACGTTCACCTTCATGATGCCGACTTGGACCGTATACTCACCATTCGAGTTTTGATTGATGATATACCCTTTTTGATTAAACGTCGTGACTTTCACTTCTTCACCTTTTGCAAAAACAGGTGTTTGGTTCGACTTCGCCTTCACCTTCGCGATTCGTTGATCTTGCAGGGAAGGTTTTGCCTGCTCGAGCTGTTTACGCGCTTCAATCAGTTCGTGTTCTTTCACTGCACCCGCATCCCGCAACTCTTTTAAGCGTTTGATGACGGCTTCTGCTTCTTTTTGAGCCCGTTCGACGGCACGTGTTGCTTTTTCTTCGGCTTTTGCTAAAATTTCATTTTTTTCTTGATGGATTTCAGCTTGTTCCTGTTCGAATTCTTCGCGTTCCTGAACTAACCGTTTTTGTTCTTGAAGCAACTCCCGTTCCAACGTCTCTGCTCGTTGTTTGGCTTCCTCAAGTCGACCAATCATCGTTTCGACCGATTGTGCATCGCTTCCGACTTGATCTCGTGCTGCGCTGATGACCCGGTCATCCAAACCAAGTCGTTTCGAAATCTCAAAGGCGTTCGAGCGACCCGGGACACCAATCAGCAAACGATAGGTCGGACTTAACGACTCGACGTCAAACTCCATCGAGGCGTTGACGACACCTTCCCGGTTATAGCCATACGCTTTCAGTTCAGAATAATGGGTCGTCGCAGCCACACGCGCGCCACGCCGTTTGACTTCATCCAAAATCGCAATCGCAAGCGCGGCTCCTTCTGTCGGATCCGTTCCTGCACCCAGCTCATCAAACAAGACCAGACTCATGAAATCAATTTTCCCCATCATCGAGACGATATTCGTCATATGCGAACTAAACGTCGAGAGATTTTGTTCAATCGATTGTTCGTCTCCGATATCCGCATAAATAGCGTCAAAGACACTGAGTTCCGTCTCATCTGCTGCCGGGACATATAATCCCGATTGGACCATCAATTGAAGTAAACCAATCGTCTTCAAAGTGACGGTTTTCCCGCCGGTGTTCGGTCCCGTAATGACAAGTGACGTAAATTCACCGCCGAGCGAGACCGTAATCGGTACGACTTCATCATCCGGGATGAATGGGTGCCGTGCTTCTTTCAAGACGATATGACGATTTTCATTTAGTTTTGGTTCAACGGCACGAATCGTATGTCCGTACAATGCTTTCGCCATGATGAAATCCAGTTCTGCCAAGACGTCGACGTTAATCCGCAACGAATCGCCAACTGATCCGACGAGTGCCGAAAGTTGTGCTAAAATCCGCTCGATTTCGGCGCGTTCTTTGAGACGTGCTTCTTGTATTTCATTATTAGCCGCAACGACGGCTTGTGGCTCGATGAACAGGGTGGCGCCAGATGCGGATTGGTCATGGACGATTCCGCCAAAAGCTTGCCGATATTCCTGTTTGACAGGTACACAGTATCGGTCATTTCGCATCGTGACGATCGCATCGGATAACATCTTCGACTTACTGCGTAATACCCCATCAATTTTCGAACGGACTTGTCCTTCAAGTGAGCGTAACTGGCTCCGTAAAGCGCGTAGCTTGTCGCTCGCTGAATCCTGGACCGTTCCTTGATCGTCAATCGCATGACGGATTCCCTGCTCGATTTCGACGAGTTTCGTAATCTGATCGATCCGACTATCGAGAGCTGGTAGTCGGAGATCGGGATGGTCTTCATGCAGTCGTTCCTGAAAGGCTTTGACTTGTCGACCCGAATAGACGACATCCGCGACGGCAAGCAGTTCGCTCGTTGATAACACAGAACCGATTTCAGCCCGCTTCACTTCACTACGAACATCCGTCAGTCCGCCAAATGGATACCGATCGCGTAATCGATAGACCGTCGTCGCTTCTGTCGTCAAGGCTAATAACGACTTCACTTGTTCGAAGTCTTCTGCCGGCTCCATCTTGCGCACGAATTGTGCCCCGAGAGAACTTGCCGTCTGTTTGGCGATTAATTCTTTTAATTTATCGTATTCTAATACACGTAGTGCATTGGCATTCATTTTCACTTCACTCCTTGACGTTTTCGCTCAAAGAACGCACGGGCTTCTTCTGCTGTCCACGTATTGATGACATCTGACGGTTCCAAATATGCCTTACGTGCATGTAGGACCCCAAGTTTCATATCTTCTAACATTTCTGGTTTATGCGTATCGGTATTGATCATGATTTTGACGCCCGCCGCCTTCGCTTTCACTAAAGATGATGCCGTTAAATCAAATCGTGCCGGATTCGCGTTCATTTCAAGTGCTGTTCCCGTCTCAGCCGCTAGTTCGACGAGTCGATCGATGTTGACGGCATATCCTTCACGCCGTCCGATGATTCGGCCTGTCGGATGAGCAATCAAGGAGACATACGGATTACGGCAGGCATTTTCAAGCCGTTGCATGATTTCTTCCTCTGTCTGATCAAACTTGGAATGAATCGAGGCAATGACATAGTCCATCTCTTGTAAAAACGTATCCTCGTAATCAAGTGAGCCGTCCGGTAAAATATCCATCTCGACGCCACATAAAATCGTCATATCCGGATGTTTTTTACGCGCCGCTTCAATCTCAATCCGTTGTTTCCGGAGACGTTCTTCCGTCAATCCATTCACAAACTTCATATATTTACTGTGATCGGTGATCGCCATCCAGGAATAACCCCGCGCCGCACAGGCATCGACAAGTTCTTCAACGGACAATGTGCCGTCAGACCATGTCGTATGCATGTGCACATCAGCATGGATATCCGTTTCTTGAATCAACGTGTTTAAATCCGCTTCGAATTCCAATCGTCCAGCTCGAAGTTCCGGTGGGATGAACGGTAGGTCATAGCGGGCAAATAATTCTTCTTCCGTCTTCGGCTGGAAAAGACCCTCTTTCGTCTCGACACCATACTCTGAAATGCTTTCCCCACGTTCTTTCGCGAGTTGCCGCATCCGGACATTATGATCTTTTGATCCTGTGAAATGGTGTAAGGTCGAGGCAAAAGCTAAATCATCGACCAGTCGAAAATCAACAGCGATATAGGCGTCATCCCGTTTGAGGACGATCGACACCTTCGTGTCTCCGGCAGCAATGATTTCATCAATCTGTTCCAGTTCAAGTAGCTGTTCCTTCACTTCTTTCGGCCGCTCCGTTGAGAGGATGAAATCAAGATCCTTACAGGTTTCTTCTGCTCGTCGGAAACTGCCACCGACTTCAAAACGGATGATGTGTTCCATCTCCGCTAATGTCCGTTCAAGCTCGGCTACACTTTTTCGCATCACACCGTACGGCAAGCGTTCTGGTCGTGTCTCAAACGTTTCAAGTGCCTTACTGTATTTTTCAACTGTCTTTTTCCCGAAGCCTGGCATTGCTTCCACTGTACCATCCGCCAGTTTCTCAGCGAAGGAATCCGCATCGATCACACCGACTTCATGTAATTTCGCTAACTTCTTCCCTCCGAGACCGGGAATTTTTAGCAAGGCAATCAACCCTTCCGGAACTTGTTGTTCCAGTTCCGTCAAGGCTGTGCTCGTTCCGGTAGTCCGGAATTCTTCAAGGACAGTCGCCGTTCCTTTCCCGATTCCCTTCATCGCCGTGAAATCTTCAATATCCATCAAGTCGACCTCTGCTGCTTCTAGTAAACTAGCCGCCTTTCGAAAAGCATTGATTTTAAACGGATTTTCTCCTTTTACTTCGAGATATACAGAAATTCGTTCCAAATGTCGAATCGCATCTTGTGTCGTTCGCATGTTCAATTCTCCCCTCAAAAAAAGCTCCCAGGAAACGGGAGCACGTTATTTTGTCAAACCGACTTTGTCCATCAACCATTCCGCGAGTAACGGTGTATGCTGAATCATGAACGAGGCTAAGCTTGAATTGGCAATGGCATCTTGAATCGATTGAACCGGTGCAAAGGCTGCCAAGAACAAAATCAAGAAGATGAAGATATACATCTCGATGAATCCGAACACGCCACCTAACAATCCTTTTAACTGCTTGAGGATCGGGATATTCGTCAATGAATCAAACATCGATAAAATGATCGACAACACGATTTTCGTGACGAAAAATAAGACGATGAACCAAAAGGCTTTATAAAAGACTTCATCTAGTCCAGTCGAACTTGGGATAGAAAACATCGTCAAATCGATTCCGGCATCATCGAGTGTCGATGGATATGGAATCCACAGTTTAAATTTTTCGGCCAGTTCATCGTAAAACGATAAGGCAACGATAAAGGAAATGATCAAACTCAATAGATGTCCCGCTTGTAAGATTACACCTCGACGGACACCTGTCATCGTCCCTAACGCCAAAAATAATAAGATTACAAAAGAAATCATGTTTAAATTTCACCCAAATTCTTTTTGATTTTCACATAATCACTACCAATATTGAGAGCTGCTAAAACAGCAATTTGACGAACATCAAGTTGTGGTGCCTGGTCTCTGATTTCACGAATTTTCGTATCCACGAGGAGACCCACTTCACGTACGTGTTCAGGCGACTCCGTTCCGACAATCGTATAATCATTTCCTGCGATATGAATCGTCGTCCGGTTCAACCCTTCTGAATCAGCCATTTTTCTGTCCTCCTCACACTTTGCTTCTTTCATATAGTACCATCATTTTTGAAATAGGAAAAGAAGTCCACCATCCGTCTTAAGGATGGTATGCTTATTTCGAAAGGGTGATCATCATATGGGAACGGTCGTATTAAAGTTAACAAAAGAAAAACAAGAAGCAGTTATTTCAGATTTTGGTGGTCAACATAGTCCCCCTCCTCCGTATGCACGATTTGCTGCCCGGACATCAGGATGTATCCTGACGGTCTATAATTCTGGCAAAGTCATGTTTCAAGGACAAGAAGCAGAATCCATTGCCGCCCGTTACGGTTCTCCTGTCGCTAAAAAGGCAAGCTCGACTACCAGCGCATCCTTACCTGAAGGATTTTCGAACTGGTCCGTCGTCGGGAGTGATGAAGTCGGCAAAGGCGATTTTTTTGGTCCGTTAGTCGTCGTCGCCGCGTATGTCGAGCACGAAAAGATTGATCTTGTGCGTGAACTCGGCGTCCGCGACTCTAAAAACGTTTCAGATCCGGAGATTCGAAAGATTGCCCGCGACCTTCATGCTGTCATCCCTTATGAGTATCGTATTCTGCATAATCCCGATTACAATCGGATGCAACGAACGATGACGCAAGGAAAAATGACAGCCTTACTGCACAATGCCGCGCTGAACGGGCTGCTTGAGAAATTAACATCTCCTCCGCAAGCAATTTTAATTGATCAATTCGCTGAAAAAACCGTCTACTATAAACACTTGTCTGGGGAAGCGAAACAAGTGACAGATAATGTCTATTTCTCGACAAAAGCAGAAGGATTACATGTCGCTGTCGCTGCCGCCTCGATTTTAGCCCGTGCCATATTTCTTAAAGAAATGAATCAATTGAGCCAACAAGCAGGGACCGAGATTCCAAAGGGAGCCGGTGCTAAAGTCGATCAAGTGGCTGCTTCACTGCTATTACGATATGGACCAACACGTCTACAAGATTGGACGAAATTTCATTTTGCCAATACGAAAAAAGCCCTGACATTAGCAGAAAAACGAAACCGACCATGATCCCAGGATCGGTCGGTTTTTTTACATCGCTGACTCTTGTCCGGATAAACGGTTTAAAGCTTCCATCAAAATTTTCGTTTCATCAAACGGAACATCTTCCGTTCCGATCCGTTCAAACCGTTCATGCCCTTTTCCGACGATGATAACCCGTTTTCCGGTCAAGGCGATTTTGGCCGCAATCTGCAACGCTTCTTTCCGTGTTTCATGACACGTGATGATTTTCCGGGGCGGGATTTCCTTGATCAATTCCTTGATGATCTGCTGTGGTTCCTCTCGTCTCGTATCATGGACTGTCACGATGATACCCTCACAGTACTGACTCGCAATTCGTCCCATGATACTTCGTTTCGAACGATCCCGTTCTCCTGCTGCACTTAACACGACATATAACGGTTCATCCGGAACAGATAAAGCTTTCAAACATTTTTCCAGTCCATCCGGCGTATGGGCATAGTCGATATAAATTTCACACCCTTCGAATGGAATCCGCTCGAGCCTTCCTTTTGGTAAACGAAGTTCCGGGATGTGTCGAATCAGTTGGTACATGTTGACTTCGCCCGCCCTAATCAATCCGATTGCTGCTGCGAGATTGGCGGCATTAAAGTCACCTAAAAGAAAGACCGGGACTTCCGTCACCGTTCCATCGAGTCGAACCCGAACCGTCTCTTTTTTCCATTCGACTGCAATCGGGGCATTTGATGTTTCATCTGTCGCATACCAGAGAACAGGGACCCCATCTGCTGCTTGCGCCATGACTTGGCTGATGGGATCGGCTTCGTTGAGAATCACCGCCTCCCCACCACTCGTCGCGACTTGTTCAAATAATAACGCTTTTGCCTCTGCATATTCTTCCATCGATGTATGATAATCCAGATGATCGTGTGTTAAGTTCGTAAATGCTGCCGCATGAAACCGGACTCCTTCCACGCGTCCCTCGACCAACGCATGAGAAGATACTTCGAGTACGCAGTCCGTCACACCACGTTCGACCATCTGATGTAAAATGCGATGTAAGATGATTGCTTCCGGCGTCGTATTCGGCGTATCAATCATTTCACCATCAATCATCGCCCCAACCGTACTGATCATCCCGGCTTTATGCCCAGCTGCTCGGAACAAGTCATAGGTTAGTTTCGTTGTCGTCGTCTTCCCGTTTGTACCGGTAATCCCATAGACACGAAGTTGTTGACTTGGATGATCGTAAAACAAATCCGCGATTTTTCCAGCGGCATGTTTCGTGTCCGCTAATAAAATCACGGGGATCGTGATTCCGGCAAGCGGTTCTTCTGCTAAAATCGCAACTGCTCCGTTCTCCATCGCTTCTTGTGCATATTGATGTCCATCTACGGTATAACCACGGACACAAATAAACAGACTTCCTGCTGTCACTCGACGAGAGTCCGTCTCGATACTCGTGATGACCGGGTTTTCATCACATGTAAGGTGAAACAGAGCAATTAATTCTGACAAGTGTTTGGATGGACGATTCATGATGTGTATTCTCTCCTTTGTGGTTAAACGGACGTGAGTTATAGTTTGACGGGTTTGTTCTATATAATGATTAGGAAGATGTCGATTCATTTTCAAGTAAACTTTCAACTAAGTATGTTACAACCAATTCAAAATCGCACGTTAGCTTCGCAAAACCTTTTCAAGAAAATCAGATGAAAGGATTGATGATGACCTTCCTCAGCCCTGTTCTGAAGAATCGAGTGCCCTAGGATTGAAGCCACCGTTCAACAGATTCAGGCAGATACAGAAAAAGACCTCTCTTTTCGTAAAATTACCCTATTTTCAGCAAGCTATAACGTTTTTTTTTTGAAAACGCTCTCACTTAGAATCTTCGTAGTGGTGTGTTTGTTCATCATCGAATGCTGAAAGGTATTAAATCGATTAGTATTCCAAACTGCTTCTTACAAAAAACAATGCCTTGCCAACCTATCCTTTAGTCCGTTATACTCCTTTAAGTTAACTAGTTACCTTAAAGGAGGTTTTTTTATCTTTACCCAACAAGAAGACTTACTCGGTCAATTATCGAAAGTGGCACGTCTCGCGAAACGGGATATTGATGTCGCACTAGCCCCGTTCTCCTTACATACAGGACAATGGGCGTTATTGAAGGCCGTCGTTATCCTTGAACCTGTCTCGCAAGTGGCGTTGGCTAAATACCTGGTCATTGAAAAACCCGCCGTCACTAAAACCGTCACTCGGCTCGAAGAACTGGGGTTTGTCGTTCGGATCGGATCTGGTCGAAAGCGCCGGATTACGTTAACGCCATCCGCAAACCAGTCTTATGAACAAATCAATCAAGCCGTCCAATCGGCTCATCAATCTTTTTTACACACTATTTCAGGTGAAAATCAAGCTCTTCTCGCCACCATCATGACACACCTCCTCGAAGAACATCGTCCTGACGAACAGGAGGAACTCTATTGACAAACCGTTTATTTCATCGACACTATGTCATGACGTTATTGATTAACCTACTACTGTTTATCACGTTTTATTTGTTAAATGCTTCCTTGCCGTTACTAGCTGCTAAACGGTTTGACGTCTCCCAAGCCGCACTCGGTTGGGTCGTGACCAGCTTCATTTTAGCAACCGTCTGTTCACGGCCGTTGATTGGCCATTGGCTGGATCGGTTTGATTTAAAGCGGGTGCTGTTAATATCAGCAGGATTGTTTACATTCATGAGCCTGTTATATGTATTCGTTTTACCGCTCGAATCATTCGTCTACCTGATTGTTGTGCGTGTATTGCACGGATTTAGTTTCGGTATGTTGTCTTCCTCGATCAGTTTAGCAGTGACGACGCTCATTCCAAAACCACGGCAAGGAGAAGGAATGGGCTATTTTGTTCTTTCAATGAACCTCGCTTCCGTTCTCGGTCCCGTAATCGGACTCAGTTTGATTCAGCAAGAAGCATTTTTCTTTTATTTCGTTTTGGTCGCATTACTTGCATTTCTTTCGTTCGTATTAATGGTTCGTCTGCCCCTAGAAAGCCAGCATGTTCCGAACAGAATTGCTTTCCGCCTGCATCAATCGCTTTTCCTGTCCCGCCCTCTTTTACTACTAGCGACGGTTCTTGCCGGAGTTGCTATTTCAAGTACATCGGCGTTTATTTCGCTTTATGCGGATTCGATTGGTCATGTTCCTTATGCTTCTTATTTTTATGCTGTCGTCGCACTCGGTATGGTAGCGATTCGTCCCTTAGCGGGAAAATGGTTTGATCAAAAAGGACCTGGTTTCGTTTTGTTTCCATCTTATTTTTTATATGTCATCGGCTTTGTCCTCTTAGGTACATTCCCGTCACTCATCGGACTCTTGCTGGCCGCGCTCATCATCGGGATTGGCTCCGCCTCGATTTTTCCAGGGCTTCAGACGGTCATGTTGACGTATGCCGCTCCACATCAAAAAGGGAAAGCCATCTCAACCTTTTTCTTGGCGTATGACAGCGGGTTTGGTCTTGGGGCTTTAATGCTCTCAAGTCTAGCAGCTGAAGTCGGTTACTCGAAGATGTTTCTTTTTTGTAGCCTAATCGTCTTCACAAGTGGTTTGATCTACTGGATCTTTAATCGACGAAATCAGTCATCTCATGAAAAAAATCTTGCATCATGAATTCGTTGACACAATCTGATTCCCCTCTGAAACACACAAAAAAACACCAAATGATATCCCTCTTTTTTAAAAGAGAGATCGCATTCGGTGTTTCATTTAAGACACTCTTTACTGGTGACTGTTTTTGCGATTATGCACGTAACTCGGCGTCAAACGTCGCTTTCAGTGCTTCAACTACATGTTGATGGGCTGCCGTGACTTCCTCATCCACAAGTGTTCGTTCTTTATTTTGATAACGTAGGGAGAAAGCAAACGACTTTTGATCTGCTCCGACGTTTTCGCCTGTATAGACATCAAACAACTCCACCTGTTGCAAAAGTGGTCCCGCCGCTTGCGTGATGACGTTCTCCACTTCACTCGCTGTCACTGAACGTGGCAGAACAATCGCGACATCACGCGTCATCGATGGGAAACGAGAGATTTCTTGATAGACAAGCTGATCTTTAGAATGCAATAACATCGCATCGAGTTCAAAGACATACACTTCTTTTAGTCCGTATTCTTCTTTTGATAATCCCGGATGGACCTGTCCAACAAAACCAATCGCCTCACCACTTAGGAAGACCCGCGCCGTCCGACCCGGATGCATCGATGGCATCCCTACCGCTTCATACGTCAATGACACGTCAAGGGCCTCAGCTAACGTCTCGACGATTCCTTTCATGACGAAGAAATCCGTTTTGACGAATGTACCATGGACACGATGTTGCTCCGCCACGCCGACCATGACTCCCGCGACTACTTCTTGCTCAAGCGGTAACGTCTCAAGCGAGGCATCCCGTTGGAGATAAACGCTGCCTAGTTCATAATACGCAAGATCGGCGTGCTGACGTGCGACATTATGTTGTGCGACTTCCAGTAATCCCGGAATCAAGGATGTCCGAAGCGTCGAACGGGCTTCACTGATCGGCATTGCGAGTTTGACCGGATGCAAATCGTGTTGTTCGTTGAATTGCATCGCCCGTTGTTCACTCGTCAACGAATACGTAATGGCTTGCGAGAGTCCTGCGCCCTGCAACAACCGACGAATGTGACGACGGTGTTGATTGCGTTTTGGTAAGAAACCACGACTCGCTTCTCGCGGCAGACTTGATGTTAACGCGTCATAACCGTACAGTCGCGCGACTTCTTCTGCTAAATCGGCCGGAATCATTAAATCTTGACGACGTGTCGGTACACTAACTGTCAACGCATCTGCCGACAACTCGACACCTAATCCAAGACGTTCTAACAATTCCTTCATGACCGTTCCTTCGATTTCCATTCCAAGACGATGGTTGATGTACGAGACACTTGCTTCGATCAAATGATCCTCAAGTTGCAGAGCACCGGCTTGCGCTGTTCCGGCAAGGATTGTCCCGCCTGCTACTTCCGCAATCAATGTCGCTGCCCGATCAAGCGCCAGAAGGACGCCGCGTGGGTCGACACCTTTTTCAAAGCGTGAACTTGAATCCGAACGAAGGCCTAAGACACGGCTTGTTTTCCGAACAGAGATAGGAGCGAAATACGCCGATTCAAGGACAATCGATGTCGTCGTTGCATCAACTTCTGTATTCGCCCCGCCCATGACGCCGGCCAGTGCGACCGGACGCTCACCATCTGTGATAACGAGCATCGATGGATCGAGTGTCCGTTCCACTTCATCCAGTGTCTGGAACGTTTCGCCGGCGATTGCTTGACGAACAACAATCTGGTTGCCGAGTTTTTTGGCATCAAAAGCATGGAGTGGTTGTCCCGTCTCCAGTAAAACAAAATTCGTAATGTCGACGACGTTGTTGATTGGACGAATTCCGTTGGCAATCAGACGATTTTTTAACCAGAGTGGCGATTCGGCAATGGCGATGTCCCGAATTTCGCGTGCCGCATAAAACGAGCAGGCTTCTGAATCCAGTCGGACTTCGACACCCGTAGTTTCCGATGCTTCCATCACTTCGACCGTCGGGAAGACCGGGTTCGTATTCAAGATTCCCGCGACTTCGTGGGCGACGCCGTACATGCTGAGACAGTCCGAACGGTTTGGTGTCAGCCCGAGTTCCAGGATTTCGTCATGCATCCCGAGCACTTCTAATACATCTTGGCCCGGTTCGACGTTTTCCCGGAATGTATGGATTCCGTCCTGTTCGTCCTCACGGATATATTTTTTCTCAAATCCAAGTTCTTCAAGTGAACAAATCATGCCTTCGGAGACGACTCCTCGTAATTTAGCGCGTTTAATCTTGATACCGGGAAGGCGTGCCCCGACACGCGCGACGATGACGTCTTGTCCGACATCAACGTTGGGTGCGCCACACACGATTTGAACGGGTTCTTCTTGTCCGATATCGACTGTCGTGACATTCAATTTATCCGCTTCCGGATGTTTTTCTTTCGTCAAGACGTGTCCTACGACGATATTGCTTAACTCAGCGTCGCGGACTTCGACACCTTCTACTTCAATTCCACTTTTCGTAATCAAATCAGCCAATTCTTCGCCTGTTTTTTGACGGACATCGACGAATTCCTGTAACCATTGTTTTGAGACTAACATCTGTTTTCCCCCTTAAAACTGTTCGCTGAAGCGAACGTCATTCGTATAGAAGTGGCGAATATCATCAACACCATATTTCAACATGGCGATTCGTTCAATCCCCATCCCAAAGGCAAATCCAGACATTTTCGTACTGTCGTATTCCGCCATTTCCAGCACGTGTGGATGAACCATACCGGCTCCTAAGATTTCAATCCAACCGGTCTGTTTACAGATGTTACACCCTTTTCCGCCACACTTGAAACACGAGACATCCACTTCGACAGATGGTTCCGTGAACGGGAAGAAGCTTGGACGTAACCGGATTTCGCGCGCTTCGCCAAACATTTGTTTTACGAATGCTTCGAGTGTTCCCTTCAAATCTGCCATCGAGATGTCTTCACCGACGACAAGTCCTTCGACTTGCATGAACTGGTGTGAATGCGTCGCATCATCTTCGTCCCGGCGGTAGACCTTACCCGGGCAGAGAATCCGAATCGGCTCTCCTTTTGAAGCGAGCATCGTCCGTGCTTGAACAGGAGACGTATGTGTCCGCATCAAGATTTCATCCGTGATGTAAAATGAATCCTGCATATCGCGCGCTGGATGATCTTTTGGAAGGTTCAACATCTCGAAGTTGAACAAGTCTTGTTCCACTTCAGGACCCTCTGCGATCGTATAACCGAGTCCAACAAAAATGTCTTCAATTTCATCCGTGACTTGTTGGAGCAAATGGGCTTGCCCCATTTTTTTCGAACGTCCCGGGAGCGTCACATCGATTGCTTCGAGCGCTAATTTTGCGTTCATTTCTTGTTGTTTGACATCGACTAGACGTTGCTCCAGTTGGGTTTGAATCACACCTCGAACAGCGTTTGCGATTTCTCCGACGACAGGACGTTCTTCTGCTGATAATTTTCCCATCCCACGAAGCACTTCCGTGATTGGACCTTTTTTACCGAGATACTTGATACGAACATCATTTAATTCTTTTTGTGTACTTGCCTGATCTACGAGTTGTAGCGCTTCGTCACGAAGTGCCTCTAATTGTTCCCGCATGCTCGTCACTCCTTTTCATCAAATAAAAAATCGCCCCTCCGACAATTTGCCGAAGGGACGATTTCATTACATCGTGGTACCACCCTTGTTTGACTTGAATCCATCAAGTCCTCAAGTAGCGCAATAACGGGCGCATCCCGTCACGATCTCTCGTGCGACTCCGGAGTGAATTCAGTCAGCGGATTCGTAAAGAAGCTTTCAGTCTAAGGCTTCTCCTCCCTAATCGAATCGTTTCCTAACCTACTCTGTTCCATCAACGTCTAGGTAATTGTTCTGATGTCATTTACTTTAGCATGAACGCGTGTCTGATTCAATCAGCCGGAGCAAAATGATACAGTAAAATCCCGGCAGCGACGGCTGCATTCAACGATTCTGCTTTTCCGCGAATCGGGATGTATGCGCGTCCATCACATTGATCAAGCAGCTCAGGCGCAACACCTTGCGCTTCATTACCGATAATCAAACCGATGGCTCCAAGATTTTCAACGTCTGTATAAGGTTGGGCATCACGTAGTGCCGTCCCTAGAATAAAGACACCGAGTTCATGTAAATCTTGAATCGCGTCTTCCAGTGACATCATGATGACTGGCAGGTGGAAAATCGAACCTTGTGTCGCGCGCAATACTTTACTGTTGTAGACATCCACTGTGCCGTGTCCAATGATGACACCATCAAACCCAGCCGCATCGGCAGTCCGGATCATCGTTCCGACATTACCCGGATCTTGAAGACGATCGAGTAACAGATACCGTCCACGCTCTAACCGTTCTGTTTGTTCTTTCATTTCACAAACAGCAAAAATGCCTTGTGTCGTTTCTGTTTCTGAAAGGACTTTGGCGACCGACTCATCGATCGTAATCAAGTCCGCTGCATTCTTTTTCCAAGAACCCGGTACTTGAACATCGTCACGGACAATCAATTCTTTGATGATGCCGGCACGAACTGCTTCTTCAACTAGATGTTCTCCTTCGATCAGAAAACGTTTAGATTGCAGACGTCCCTTTTTAGTTAAAAGTTTTTTCCATTGTTTGACGATCTCATTTTTTGCGGAAGAAATATGTTTCATCGTTTACCCCTCGTAAATCGCTTGGACCGACTCTGCGTCTAGACGTTTTGTGACCGCGACGATTAAGTCAACGGCCGCTTCGAAGTCTGCTTTATGCATGATCGAAACGTTTGTATGCAGATAACGGATCGGAACAGTCAGAGCAAGTGAAGGTACGCCTGTATGAGACAGGTGGAATTTCGCTGCATCTGTTCCGCCACCCGGTGTCAGATCCAATTGATATTTAATGTTTTCTTCTTTAGCGACAGTAGTGACAAAATCAATTAGCCCACGGTGTGCGATCATCGTGGCGTCAAACATGATGACTTGAACACCCTCACCTAATTTGGATAAGGCTTCACGGTCTGTCATGCCTGGTGTATCTCCTGGAATCCCCGTATCGACCGCAAAGGCAATCGTCGGACGAATCAGATTCGCGATCGTTTGCGCACCACGTAATCCAACTTCTTCTTGAACAGTGGCACCTGCGAAAATCGTATTCGGATGTCCCTCTTCTTTTAAGCGTTTGATGGCTTCGATGGCAATCGCACAACCTACGCGGTTATCCCACGCTTTCGCCATTAAAAAGTTCTCATTTTTCATCACAGTAAATTCGCAATGTGGGACAACCGTATCTCCTGGTCGAACTCCCCAACCTTCCACTTCTTCTTTTGAAGTGGCACCGATATCGATGAACATCTCTTTGATATCAACTGGTTTATTGCGCGCTTCCGGTGGTAAAACATGAGGTGGCTTCGCACCGATCACACCTGGGATGACTTCACCAGATGACGTGACAATATTCATACGCTGTGCGAGAAGAACTTGTCCCCACCATCCGCCGAGTGGCTGGAAACGAAGAAATCCTTTCTCATCAATCTTCGTGACCATGAATCCGACTTCGTCCATATGACCAGCAATCAGAATCCGCGGTGCATCTTCTCCTGCTCCCTGATGTTCAGCAAACAAACTCCCTAATCCATCTTGATGAAAGACTTCTGCATGCGGTTCGAGATACTCGCGCATTAATTGGCGTACTTCTTTCTCATTTCCAGGAACACCTGTTGCGTCCGTAAGACGTTTCAGCATATGTAATTGTTCATTCATCTGATTTCCTCCTCAGTAACCGTTGTCTTGGCGAACGTGATTCGCCTCGTTTTTTGCGACATAAGCTTTGAAAATCATTTCTTGTGTAAAACCAAGTGTAGCACCTAATGCTAAATACGCACCAATTAAAACATCATAACTTTGTTCCGTTCGTGAAATCGCAAATACATTTGTTTTATTGTAGACATCTAAGAAGGCGTCCGTTGCCGTCAGATAGTAGTCCCCTTCAACAAATTCGTTTTTCCGATAATCTAACGAAAGTCCTAACGAAAGTAGAAAATGAACACCGTCGACGTATTCTTCGAGAATCGTGACTTGAGCCGATGGTCCTTTTGTCGACCAGAATTTAAAACAACGCGTCTCATTCGCAAGCTCACCAAGCTCCACTAATAACGCCAGCAAACGTTCATCAAATTGATTTCCCGTCAAATTATGTTCTGACTGAATCCGTTTATCCAATTGTTCCTGCATTTCAAAAAGTGTCAACCAGTCCATCTTAATTCTCCTTTTAATCTTAAAAAATTACCTAAGTCTGTGAAAATGTGCTTTTTCATTTTACCATGAATCCAAAAAAATCGTCGGAGAATTAAATTCCCCGACGAATTGTAGAACTTAAGCGTTCAATTTTGCTTTTGCTGTATCAGCAAGTGAAGCAAATGCAGTTGCATCTGTAACTGCGAGGTCAGCAAGCATCTTACGGTTAACGTCGATACCTGCAAGTTTGAGACCATGCATCATGCGGCTGTAAGAAAGACCGTTGATACGTGCAGCCGCATTGATCCGAGTGATCCAGAGGCGACGGAAGTCACGTTTCTTTTGACGACGGTCACGGTAAGCATACATGAGAGATTTCATGACCTGCTGTTTTGCAACCTTGAAGAGTGTATGTTTCGAGCCGTAATAGCCCTTAGCTAATTTGAGTTGTTTTTTACGACGTTGACGAGTCGTATATCCGCCTTTTACGCGTGGCATATAAATTCCCTCCTAAATCTGTGTACGATTGGGTAAATTACTTAGCGATCATGTGACGGATACGTTTAAAGTCACCCGATGATACCATGCTAGATTTACGTAATTTACGTTTCGCTTTAGTTGATTTGTTACCGAATAAGTGGCTTGTGTAAGCACGACCACGTTTCAATTTACCTGAAGCAGTACGTTTGAAACGCTTAGAAGCACCGCGGTGCGATTTCATTTTAGGCATGAGAGATTCCCTCCTACTTCGATTCGATTAGTCTTCTTTCTTTGGAGCAAGCACTAAGAACATGCTGCGTCCTTCCATCTTCGGTCTCTGTTCAATGACACCGAACTCGCTTAATTCTGTTGCGAGACGTTCGAGGACACGTCTACCGATTTCCGAGTGAGTGATGGCACGTCCGCGGAAACGAATACTCGCTTTCACTTTGTTTCCATTCTCTAAGAACTTCTTCGCATTACGGAATTTCGTTTGGAAGTCATTCTCCTCAATTGTCGGGCTGAGACGGACTTCTTTCATCTGAACCACTTTCTGATTCTTCCGAGTTTCTTTGTCCTTTTTTTGCAACTCAAAACGGTATTTACCGTAGTCCATGATTTTGCATACAGGCGGCGTCGCTTGTGGTGCGACCATGACGAGGTCAAGGTCAGCTTCCTCAGCAAGACGTAACGCTTCAGTACGCGACTGGACTCCAAGTTGTGCACCATCCGCTCCGATAAGACGAACTTCTCGAGCGCGAATGCCTTCATTGATTAACAGATCTTTGCTAATGGTTAGCACCTCCATCGTGCAGAGCACGAAAAATGAATGATATAAAACGCTATAAAAAAAGCGTCGGCAGTTTTTCCCGCCCACACTCATAATCTATACAATAATCAGAGAACACTCTATCATCGCATATCATCATGATGGACCAGCATAGTTTGCTATACGTGGTGAGAAGCGGGATGCTTCTGCTTTGTTGTCATTTCACTTTGCTATCATAGCACTTGTTTTCCCTCGATGTCAAGCCGCTTTATCTGTTCCGATAGAACGTTGCTCACACACTTGATTATAATAGCAATCCTCCTCCTGTTTAGCAAGAAGTTTCTAAGCTTGTCCTCAGGGGTAATTAAAAAAGGTCTGAATTAAGTTTTCAGAATTTAAGAGCATTATTCTTTATTTAGAATGATTCTTGTTTTATAATCAATATAATCTTATACATAAGGGGGAATTATTAATATGAGTGAAAAAAGATTAACTACGAATCAAGGTGTGCCGATTGGTGACAATCAGAACTCACGGACAGCAGGTCGTCGTGGTCCTACATTATTAGAAGACTATCAATTGATTGAGAAGATGGCGCATTTTGACCGGGAACGCGTTCCAGAGCGCGTCGTTCACGCCCGCGGTTTTGGCGCACACGGTGTATTCACTGTCAAAAACTCGATGAAAAAATACACGAAAGCCGCATTCCTTCAGAACGAAGGTACTGAGGTACCGGTATTCGCCCGTTTTTCAACCGTCATTCATGGTACACATTCTCCAGAGACCTTACGTGATCCACGTGGTTTCTCTGTTAAATTCTATACAGAAGAAGGAAACTGGGATTTCGTCGGAAACAACTTACCGGTCTTCTTCATTCGTGACGCGATGAAATTCCCGGATATGGTCCACTCATTAAAACCGGACCCGCGAACGAACATTCAAGATCCTGACCGCTACTGGGATTTCATGACATTACGTCCGGAATCGACAAACATGTTGATGCACCTCTTTACAGATGAGGGTATTCCGGCAAGCTACCGTAAAATGCGCGGTTCATCCGTCCATGCCTTTAAGTGGGTCAATGCACACGGAAACACGGTTTATGTCAAATTACGTTGGGTGCCAAAAGTCGGTGTTCATAACCTGTCAGCGGACGAAGCAACAGAAATTCAAGGAAAAGACTTCAACCACGCTTCAAACGATACATTCCAAGCCATCGAAGACGGAGAATTCCCAGAGTGGGATTTGTTCGTTCAAGTTCTTGACCCCGCTGATGTTGACAATTTCGACTTTGATCCACTCGATGCAACAAAGGATTGGTTTGAAGATGTCATTCCATTCCAACATGTCGGGACGATGACACTTAATAAAAACGTTGATAATTACTTTGCTGAAACAGAATCCGTTGGTTTTAACCCGGGTGTTCTGATTCCAGGTATGTTGCCTTCTGAAGATAAGTTGCTTCAAGGACGCCTCTTCTCGTATTCAGATACGCAACGTTACCGGATTGGAACGAACTACCAACAGTTGCCGATCAACTGTCCGTTCGCCCAAGTTAACAACTATCAACGTGATGGTGCGATGCCGATCGGACAACAAACAAGCCCGGTCAACTATGAACCAAACCGTTATCAGGATGAGCCAAAACAAACGCCGGAGTACACGGAAGAAAATCAACCGTTGTATGATGACATCCACGGTCGTCTCGAAATCGAAAAAACAAACAACTTCGGTCAAGCCGGTGAAGTCTATCGTCGCTTATCAGAAGAAGAACAAACAGCCCTTCTCAACAACCTGGTGGACGATCTAAAACAAGTCCGCCATGAAAATACCGTCTTGCTTGCCATCTGTAACTTCTACCGGGCGGATGAATCCCTTGGTAAAAAATTATCAGAAGCGTTACAAGTCGATATCCAACCGTTCTTGCAACAGATGCAAAAATAATGTTTCCATAAAAAAAGTCTATTCCGCAAAGGAATAGGCTTTTTTTATGGAATAAAATTAAAGCGTTCTGATGTTTCCGCCGAAAAGACACCTAACTTGGAAAACAGGACGACTTGATTTACCGTTGCTTGATTTACTTCGTTTTGACGAAAGCTTAGTTTCTCTTTATCCGTGAATCGATTGTAGAGCGGCTTAAATCCATAATTGACGTGTGGCTGAAATTGAATGGCCCGATCAATCTTTTCCAGTCGATTCTGTTTGATGCTGCCACCGACTACTCCACGTCCTAAAATAGCGATGGCTTTTCCGTCTGCCCGATGCACGTTTCGAATCGTATTGTATTGAATGACCGGTTGGTTCCAGTTCATCATTGAAATCGCATGATCTTTCGTTCCGTCAATTACGTTATTTAAAATACGGACCGCCGTATGCGGACGATCTTGAGAATATTGATGTGTGCCGATTGCGACATTGATATTAGTGAAGTCATTGTTCCGAATCGTAATATCGTGATTCGGTGTCCGGTCTTGCGCCGACCATTTCCATTGAAAGCCTTTTGTGACCGGGTCCGGCGTATCCAGATTAATGGATTCATTGGGACCTGTCCCGGCAATCATCTTCGCATCGAAAAAATGCATGTTTTCAATAAGTGCCGTTTTGGTCGCATCCAGTTCAATTGCATGTGACCCTTGTTGATGACGGATCGTGATTCCCCCGAGATACAGATTTTCATTATGCGCAATCGCAAAAGCTGAGCCGCGCGGAAAATAATTTAAATCGATTTGAGCATTTCCCCGTCCGATGATTTTAATGTTTTTTGACCCGCCATATTTCCCGACTGTTGTATTTAACCGCAAAACAGAAGGTGGCACCAAGTCGAAGATGCTTGTCGTTGCACGGATTTTTGACGTACCTGTCTCATTCGTCTTTTTGATGATGACACCATCCTCTAAAATGATGGTCGTATTGGAAGGAACCCCGACACGTAACGGGGAAAGATACACTCCTTTTGACAAGACTAGCGTTCCTCCGCCTTCCGCCTCGATTTTTTCGAGATACGACCGAAGTGTGTAATGATTTCTAGTTTGGGCATTGTATGTCGAATACGCGCGAAGTGCAGGATCAACCGGTTCTGTCTGTGGCGTAATCCGGTAACTTTTCATACTGATTGCGTGTTCTGTGTCAGGTAAAAGCAGAAATACTAAGACCAGGCATACTCCAAGCATCGTTCTTGTTTTCATTCCCTCATCCCCTTCTCTGTTCCTATTATCGGTATTCGAGCATAGAATCTGTAGGACAAAAAAAGAGGGCAGCTGTGAGCCACCCTCTTATCGCTATTACTAAATCCTTATTTTGAACGGTTTGCGATTTCTTGTTCCAAGTCGCTGACGAACTGTTCCAGTGATGCGTTGCTTGAATCTTTTGAACCGTAGCGGCGGATATTGACTTCACGCGCTTCGATTTCTTTATCACCAAGAACGAGCATGACCGGTACTTTATTGACTTGTGCTTCGCGAATCCGGTAACCGAGTTTTTCATCCCGGAAGTCCGTTTCGACACGAATCCCTTTTTTCAGGAGAATCGCTTTGATTTCACGTGCGTAGTCTTCATGTACGCTTGAGACTGGAATCAACTTCACTTGAACCGGTGCGAGCCATGTCGGGAATGCCCCTTTGTACTCTTCGATCAAGTACGCGACGAATCGTTCCATTGTCGAGACGACACCACGGTGTAGGACAACAGGACGATGATCTTGTCCGTCATTTCCTTTGTACGTCAGCTCAAAACGTTCCGGCAAGAGGAAGTCGAGTTGGACGGTCGATAGCGTTTCGTCTTTGCCGAGTGCCGTCCGGACCTGCACGTCAAGCTTTGGTCCGTAGAATGCCGCTTCGCCTTCTGCTTCGAAGTACGGCAGCTCGAGCTCATCCATCGTTTCTTTTAACTCACGCTGCGCCATTTCCCAAATCGCATCGTTGTCGAAGTATTTTTCTTTATCAGCCGGATCACGGTACGACAGACGGAACTTGTAGTCTGTGATACCGAAGTCGGCGTATACTTCCTGAATCAAGTGGACGATTGCTTTGAACTCTTCCTTCATTTGATCCGGACGAACAAACGTATGTCCATCGTTGAGGACCATGTAACGGACACGCTGGAGACCTGTTAACGCACCCGACATCTCATAACGGTGCATACCTCCGAGTTCTGCGACACGGAGCGGTAAATCACGGTACGATCGCGGTTCGTTTTTATAAATCATCATATGGTGCGGACAGTTCATCGGACGGAGGACTAACTCTTCATTGTCCATCTCCATTTTCGGGAACATATCATCTTGATAATGATCCCAGTGTCCTGATGTTTTATACAATTCAACAGAACCGAGAACCGGCGTATAGACATGCTCGTACCCAAGTTCGAGTTCTTTATCGACGATATACCGCTCGACCGTCCGGCGGATGGCTGCGCCTTTTGGCAACCACATCGGTAGACCTTGACCGACATCTTGAGACGTAAAGAACAAATTGAGTTCTTTTCCGAGTTTCCGATGGTCCCGTTCTTTTGCTTCTGCCAGGAAATGCAGGTGTTGTTTCAACTGGTCTTTATTCGCCCATGCTGTTCCATAAATCCGTTGGAGCATCTTGTTTTTCGAATCGCCGCGCCAGTAAGCACCGGCGATGCTCATCAGTTTGAAGACTTGGAGTTTGGCTGTCGCCGGCACGTGTGGTCCACGGCAAAGATCAAAGAACTCGCCTTGACGGTAGAATGTTAAGTCCTGATCCGCTGGAATCGATTCGATCAGTTCGATTTTGAGCGGATCGTTTAATTCTTGATAAACAGCCAGTGCCTCGTCACGTGAAACGACTTCCCGTTCGATCGGTAAGTTTTCACCGGCAATCTTATTCATCATCTTTTCGATTTCCGGCAGGTCTTCCTCTGTCAGACGGCGCTCCATATCGATGTCATAATAAAACCCGTTTTCGATCGTCGGTCCGATTCCAAGATGAATCGTCTCGTCCGGGTACAGACGTTTGATGGCTTGAGCCATCAAGTGTGCCGATGAGTGGCGGATCAAATCTAATCCTTCTTCCGAGTCCGGCATGACGAGTTCAATGGAACCATCCTCTTCGATTGGACGACGGTAGTCGATGACTTGTCCGTTCAGTTTTGCGGCGAATGCTTTTTTTCGTAATCCTGGACTAATTGAAGCGGCGACTTCTTCAGCTGTAGTTCCGGCTGCAAATTCTTTTACTGCACCATCTGGAAATGTAAGAGCAATGTTTGACATGACTGCTTCCCCCTCAAATTAAAATAAAAAAGACCCATCCCTCAAAAAGGGACGAGTCTCAATCTCGTGGTACCACCCTCGTTCCCGAACATGTTGCCATGTACCGGCTCGAACACGCGATAACGGGCGTGACACGCAAACGGATTAGCCCCGCTTGAGCTATGAGGGAGTAAAGAAATGACGGATTCCATGAGAAGCTTTCACCATCCTTCTCTCGCTGATCTGGACCATTTCATTTTTCGTGTCCTCAATCGTAGCTGACATCTATACAGATTGTGTCCTTAGTATAGCGAAAATCGAACTTCCTTGACAAGAGAAATTAATAGCGACGGCGGTTTTCACCTAAAAACTCAACCGGATTCGTGGTCGTCCGGATTCGTTCCATCAATCGCATCGCTTTTAATTTATCGCCTTGATCATTCGTAATGCCAAAATGTAACTCGAGTTCGTCATAGGAAAGGTTGGAACTGAATAAGGTCGGTAACCGGTGCATCATCCGATACTGAAGAATGATGCCGAACAATTCATCACGGACCCAGGGACTAATGGATTCTGCGCCGATGTCATCAATCAACAAGACAGGAACCGTCTGGAAACTTTCCAAAAACGTATCAAAACTATCGGACCGGATACGGCGTTTCGCTTCCGAGACAAAACCAGGTGCATGGACAAGAATCGTTGCAATCCGTTCTTTTTTCAAGGCATTGCCGATTGCAGCCAGAAGATAAGTTTTTCCGACGCCAAAACTCCCGTGTAGATACAATCCTTTTGTTTGTTGTTTCGAACGCGCAGAATTTAAAAATTGTGAGGCAGCCCGCAAGGCCAGTTTCCGGTCCGTCGTCGTCAAATCAAAATCACTGAAGTTCGCATCCCGGACTTCATCCGGTAAAAACAAACTTTTGAACTTTTTCTCTAAAGCCCGTTCATTTTCAAGATCACGTAACGCTTGTGTTTTTTCATAGGCGACCATGATTTGACCTTTCTCTAGATGGAGAACAGGCTGGTATCCTTCGATGACAGCCTTCTTCTCAATGATTTGATTCCCATGCATCTGTTCGGCGTACTCATTTAGCTTCAGCATCCCTCGCTCAATCGTCCGTTGATCGATTTCCGGATGTGTTCGTAAAAACATGATGACGCCCGGATGTGACAATACACGTTGATGGATGGCCCGAACCGATTCCGCCACGTCCGGCCGATTTAAAATCTTTTCAATCGATGATTGGATATGTTCCATCTCACTACTCCTTTATTTGCCCTTGAGCTCCCGCAGAATCCGTTCCATTTCTTCATCATCTGGCACTTCGGCTTCAAAGCTCGCTTTTTTCGTCGCTTCATATTGCTGCTGTTTTTCTTTTTCTTCTTGTAACCATTTTGGATTCGGACCGGTCGCATTCGAACGACCTCTTCGTCCTCCGACCGTCTGCCGTGAACGTTCTTGCTTCTGGTCCTGTTTTTTCGAAATCAACTCGTCTTGTTCTTTCGTTTTCGCCAACGCTTCAGCCGCTGTCACGTACCCTTTTTGTTTCCAGTCGTCGACGATTGAAAGTAAGAAGTTTTTACTGAACCGATTATCTTTTTTGATGACAAGTGCATAGTAGTAAGCTGCATTGACGATACCGGATGACATCTCATAATCGATGATCAACTGTTGAATCAACTCTTCGTCCCGCTCCGACAAGGCTTTGACTTTTCTTAATTTCGCAACGTAATGTTTCGGATGGGTCCCTTCCATCGTTTCCGTTTCACTCAGCTCACCGACTTCCACTTCCTCGAGGACCGCCACCTTCGCTTTTTTCTCGCGACTCAGCTTTTGCTTCGCCGACAACATCATTTGTTTACAACGCTCTTGTTTTTCACTGTCCGTCATCGGCAAATACGCTTCGTGACGAAAACGAGCATTTAACAGTTCCGCCATCAACGCCTCGTTCGATTGTGTCACGTAGGCTAATTTCAACAAGAGATGATCAATTGATTTCGTATAAAAACTACGTGGGAGGAACCGATCGGTCTGACGTTTCATTTCTTCGAGGTCAAAGGAATAATCAAATTCATAGGCAGCCCGTTCTTGTTTCGCATACGACTTTGGCTGATGCGCTGAAGCCAAACCGGCTTTGACATCAAATACTTGATCAAAGCGTACCGTTCGATCGACGACGTTTTTCGGTAATGGCTCCGTCCGGAATCGATTTTGTAACGACCGGAATCGAATTTCACCGACACGATAAAACAGTAAACTCGATAACACACCATCGTTCAAAAAAGTATGCGGGGCTAACGGCACACGTATTTGGTAGACATAACGATAAGCGGCTTGTTTGGCTTCAAATGTCCGAATCAAGCCGATCCCTTCGAGCTTAAACAGTTCCTCTTTAAATTCCTCGACTGAAAACCCAAGTAACGTCCCAAGTTCCGCATGTGAAATATATTGAGATTTTGTTTTTCCAGGAATCATCTCACTCCAAAACGTTTGGTACAAACCAAGTGCCTTCACCCCAATGATTGGTTGATATAAATAATAGAGGGACTGATAGGCTTCCCGATCGACGACACCATTACTCATGATCAGGCAGAGATCAGTCCCTGACAATTCACGTTCCATCATTTGATTGGTCCCTTCTTTCGTGAGAAAAAGAGAGGGCGTTCTGAACAGACAGACGACCTCTCCTTCATTATGTTAGGTTTTCTCGTTCATTGTCTTGATGGCGTTCCATCAATTCAGATAACTCTTGGAAAAAGACGTTGATGTCTTTGAACTGCTTATAGACACTGGCAAATCGGACATAAGCCACTTCATCGACAGAAGCGAGTTCATTTAATACAAGACGCCCCACTTGTTCACTTGGAATTTCGTGTTGTGCGGTCGCGCGTAACGTTTTTTCGACACGACTGACGACGGTCTCCAATTGTTCGATGGAAATCGGTCGTTTTTCACACGCTCTAACCAATCCTCGCAGAATCTTATCCCGATTGAATTCATCACGCGTCCCATCTTTCTTGACGATGATGAGCGGTGTTTGTTCAATCATCTCAAATGTCGTGAAGCGATACCCGCAGGATTCACATTCACGCCGTCTGCGAATCGATCCAAAATCTTGCACGGGTCGTGAATCCAATACTTTTGTCCCGTTATAGTTGCAGGCTGGACAACGCATGTCGTACCTCCATTCACGTAATTTCTCTTGTGCCGATCATCTTCAAACGATACGCGGCATCGAGGTCCTGATAAATCGACTCAATCCATTTTTCAAGATCCGGACCTAACAATCCGTCCCGATGTAAAAAGAGATCGACAGCTGTCCGACCTGATCCGACCATGATGACGGTTGCAAGTCCGTCTAGTCCAGATGCCTGGAAGGCCAATTCCCCTCTTCCTTGGTCGATTCGTTTGACTGTTCCTTGTTGGCGTGTAATCGCCGTTTCTAGACCTGTGAACAACATCTCTGCTGTCGCTGCATAATAGTGCGTCCGTAATTTTTCATTTTTATGTGTGTCCGATGTTTCCATTTGTTTTTGCAAACGTTCCTTTAGTCCCATTCGTCATCACCTTTTTCTGTTTTCTTCTACTATTAAGAATAACAGACGTCAGACATATTAAAAAGCCCTCGCCATGAAGACGAGAGCTTGTTCATTCGTGTTTTTGTCAGTTAACGTGCTGAACCGTAGCAGCAGGAACTTTGACAGGTCCCAGACCACGTGGAATTTCGACAGTTTCACGGATTTTCGCATCGAGTGCATCAGCGATATAATTCGCTGCGATAGCCGGATCGATCCGATCGCCACATGTAAATACATCAACCGATGCATATCCATGTTCTGGAAAACTATGAATCGTTAAATGCGATTCAGAGATGATGACGACGCCGCTGACGCCGTGTGGAGCAAACTTATGGAATGCGACTTCACGTACTTCTGCACCAGCTTGAAGTGCTGCATCAACAAAAAGTCGTTCTACAAATTCCATGTCGTTCAATTTTTCAGGATTACAATCCCAAAGTTCTGCAATAATGTGTCTTCCCATAGTATCCATTTGTGGATCCCCCCTACATTCAATGGTCTTCAAAGTAGTTATGATCACTTACTTTGCGCCTGAGTCGTTCGCACCCACGGGGGAAAGTTAGTCCAGAGAGGTCCTAACCCTTTAAGCTGCGATTGCCAGACCGATTGAAGTTCACGATTTGAATTATAGCGAGTATCAAAAAGATACACAAGGATAAATTTCGAATTTTAATATATTTTCCTAAAAAAAACGCTCTACTGACTGCTGTAGAGCGATTCTTCCATATTTAATTATTTTAGCTCAAGTTGTTTTTCTTCATTCTGTATCGCCTTGATATGCGCACCGACCAGATGGACGAGATCGACGACACGACATGAATACCCCCACTCATTATCGTACCAAGCAAGAACTTTTACTTGTCGTCCTCCCATGACCATCGTCGATAAACCATCCACGACCGTTGACTTTTCTTCACCGTTAAAGTCAATCGAAACAAGGGGTTCCATGGTCAGACCAAGAATTCCGTCGAGTGCTCCGTCTGCTGCTTTGACGAACGCTTCATTAACTTCTGCGACCGTCGTATCCCGACTCACTTCAACGACCAAGTCGACGAGTGATACGTTTGGTGTCGGCACTCGTAACGCTAACCCGTTTAATTTTCCTTCTAAATGTGGCAACACAAGCGAAATCGCCTTTGCCGCTCCGGTCGAAGTCGGAATGATCGATGAGCCGCAGGCCCGAGCCCGACGTAAATCCTTATGTGGATTATCGATGTTGTTTTGATCATTCGTAAAGGCATGGATTGTCGTCACAAGACCTGTCTCGATCCCAAATGCCCGATCGATGACTTGAACGACCGGTGCAAGGCAATTGGTCGTACAGGATGCGTTTGAGACGATATGATCCACTTCATGATCATACATCGCGTCATTGACCCCCATGACGATCGTCCGGATATCCCCTTTAGCCGGCGCCGTGATGACGACCTTTTTAGCACCTGCCCGCAGATGTTTGGCAGCACCTTCATCCGAATTGAATTTCCCTGTCGCTTCGACGACGACATCGATTTCAAGCACTTTCCATGGTAAACGTTCAGGATCACGTTCGCTGACGATTTGGATGACCTGACCATTGATCATCAATCCATTTTCGACGATTTCCACTGCATGTTCGAACTTCCCGTGAACCGTATCGTACTTGATTAAATGTGCGAGTGTTTCTGCCGGATAACTGGCGTTGATTGCCACGACTTCGCTTTTCCCCTCAGCGATCAATCGACGAAAAACCATTCGACCGATCCGCCCAAAACCATTGACTGCCACCTTGACTCCCATATCTGGATCCCCCTTCAATGTGACGGATGATGCTCCGTTTACAGATAGAACTATATCATGAAATGTAAGCGATTTCATTATGTAATCTAAAAAAAGTGAGAGAAGTTGGTAACTTTCTCTCACTTTCATTTTGAAGTCTGTTTTTGTACTCGTCATTGGTTTGACGACTGACTTTTTATCCAGCCATCCGGAAGGTTTCCAACCATTGATCAATTTGCTGATATAATGCTTCGCGTGTGCCTTCGTTCGATAACACATAGTCCGCCAGCCGTTTTTTTTGTTCGATATCAAGTTGAGAATCGATTCTTGCCTGCGCCTCTTCAGCGGTCAATTGATTACGTTCCATCAAACGTTTTTTTTGTAAATCCGCCTTACAATAGACGACTACGACTTGTTCGACGAGTTGTTTCCAGTCCCCTTCAAGTAACAACGGAATATCAAATACGATCAACGCCTGCCCCGCTTGTTCATATTCGTCTGCTTGTTGAAGCATCTGCTGACGAATTTTCGGATGCATCAATTCATTTAACACGAGTCGTTTTTCACTATCGTGAAAAATGATATCCCCCAGTTTTGCACGAACAAGCTGTCCATCTGAAAAAGCAGATGGAAACACGGCCTTCACTTCCTCATAGGCCAATCCGCCCGGTTCGATGACAGCACGCGCGACAAGATCTGCATCGATGACAACAACTCCTTGTTCTTGCAAATAAGCAGATACTGTACTTTTTCCGGTCGCGATTCCTCCAGTCAGCCCGACTCTCATAACGCTACCTGTTGGCACGTCGGACAGAAGTGCGTCCCACGTCCACCCACCTTGATTTTTTCAATCGCCGTTCCACATCTCGGACATGGGACTCCGGTCTGACCGTAAACAGCCAGTTGCAATTGAAATTCACCCTTCCCGGTTGGAGAAACATAACTGCGAATCGTACTTCCGCCACTCTCGACCGCTTTTCGCAAGACGTCAACACCCGCAACATGTATTCGGGCAATCTCATCGAGTGTCAAGGCACCCGCTTTCGTCAAAGGATGGACACGGGCTGCATACAACGTCTCATCGACATAAATATTACCTAGCCCTAAAAAGATGGACTGATCGAGTAAGGCCGTTTTGATGGGACTTCGTTTTTTCCGAATCAGATTTTCTGCCAATACTTCTGCCGTGAACGTCGGATCAAACGGTTCACGTTCGAGTTGGGCAAGGGGAGCAACAGACATCGCCGTCTCTTTATCCCGCAGCTCCATCGTTCCAAACTTCCGGACATCGTTATAATGTAATTCCGAACCATCCGTAAAGCGGAAGATGACATGCGTATGCTTATCTTTTTCGATTGCTTGTGGATACGGAAAATACTTTCCTTCCATTCGTAAATGACTGACTAAATAAAAACGCTCGAATACGAACAGTAAGAACTTCCCCCGACGGTCTACGCGTTCGATGCGTCCTTGCTTCAACGTGTCAATGAACGGACCTACTTCCATCCCGCGAATCATCTTCGGGTGAAATACTTTTACAGAAGAAATCGTTTTTCCGGAGACCGTCCGCTCCAGACTACGTCTGACGGTCTCGACTTCAGGTAATTCAGGCAACTTGTTTCCTCCTCCAACAACCGTTTATTTCGTTTCGTACCATGAGTGTCCCGCATCCCCATCGACACGCAAAGGGACCGATAAGTGGACGGTCTGTTCCATCGCTTGTTTGACAAGTGATTTTAGTTCATCCAGTTCTTCATCTGGCGCTTCAAAAATCAATTCATCGTGGACCTGAAGCAACAGACGGGCCTGCAATGGCGACTGTTCTAATGCCGCATGGACGTCAAGCATGGCTTTTTTAATGATATCTGCTGCTGATCCTTGAATCGGTGTATTGATTGCTGTTCGTTCTGCAAAACCACGTAAATTGAAGTTTTTCGAGTTGATGTCCGGAATGTTGCGCCGACGATTCATCAACGTTTCGACAAAACCGTTCATCCGTGCCTTCTCGATGGCCGCATCCATGAATAGCTTGATTTGTGGGAACAATTCAAAATAACGGTCGATGAACTCTTGTGCTTCCTTACGCGAGATGTTCAAATTCTGCGACAAACCGTAATCACTGATGCCGTAAATGATCCCAAAGTTAACCGCCTTCGCCTGACGACGCATATTACCCGTGACATCGTTCGGTTCGACACCAAACACACTACTCGCCGTCTGCGTATGGATATCGGCATCATCCAAAAATGCCTGAACCAATGTCTCATCTTCGGACATGTGTGCCATGACGCGCAATTCGATTTGCGAATAATCCGCCGCGTACAAGGACCAACCGGGTTCGCTCGGAACAAAGGCCTTCCGAATCTTACGGCCCTCTTCAATCCGAACCGGAATGTTTTGCAAGTTCGGGTTCACCGAACTGAGGCGTCCTGTCTGAGCAATCGTTTGGGCAAAACGTGTATGGATTTTTCCGTCTTCCTTAATCACTTTTTGTAGCCCTTCGACATACGTCGATTGTAGTTTTTGTAGTTCCCGGTACAACATGATGTGATCGATGACCGGATGTAAGGGGCGCAGTTTTTCTAACACATCCGCCGCTGTCGAATACCCCGTCTTTGTTTTTTTGAACGCCGGCAATTCGAGTTTTTCAAACAAGATGACACCCAGTTGTTTCGGTGAGTTGATATTAAACTCTTCTCCGACTTCCCCGTAGATCAATTGTTCTAAATCGTTTAGACGTCCTCCAAGATCCTGTTGCATTTCTTGCAGGGTCGCGACGTCGACCCGGATACCGGTCCATTCCATCTCGGCAAGGACACCAGATAGCGGACGTTCTAACGTCTCATACAATTCAAATTGTTGATTCGCCTTCAGTTCTTCGACTACTTTCGGGAACAGCAATTCAATCATCCGTGCCTTCTCTGCTAAATAGGGATGTAACAGGTCATCCGTTGGTGTAAGACGTTTTGCCCCCTTACCTAAGACCGCTTCTTCATTCGGCGCCATCAGCATGTAATGGCCGGCAATCGAAGCAAGTGTCGTCCCACCACTTAAGTTCAACAAATAACCAGCGAGCAACAGATCATCAAAAGCTGTCAGTTTCAAATCGTGTTTCCGTAGCGCAAAGGCAACTTGTTTCGCATCCAGACAGATTTTTTGATGGTCGGACTCAATCCAGGCGCGAAAGGCCGGATCGAGGAGCAATTCTTGTGAAGCGACATAAATTTGATCGAGTGTCGCAATCCCAAAACCGATGATGTCTTCTTCCATGTAATCTTCCCGCAATTGTTCGACGACAAGGACGGCGTCCGTGACATCAAGCGGAAGAGAGGAGATGGTCTTGACGTTTAATTGTTCCTTGTCTGCTTCTTCGACGACCGGTGCAAACCGGTTCGTCAATGATTTAAAACCAAGCGATTGGAACAACGAATAAGGAATCTGTGTATCGACATCACTGATCTGTAAATCATCCAGCGTGACATCAAGCGGGACGTCCAGCTTGATCGTCGCGAGTTCCTTCGAGAGGCGCGCCAATTCTTCGTTGGCGATGACTTTTTCTTTTTGTTTTCCTTTTAAGTCTTCAACATGTTCATATAACCCTTCGACCGACCCATAGGCAGAAATCAGTTTGATGGCGGTTTTTTCACCAATTCCCGGCACCCCTGGGATGTTATCGGATTTATCTCCCATCAATCCTTTCAGGTCAATCATCTGCATCGGTTTCAAACCACCATACGTCTCGGCAAATAATTTTTCTGTCATACAGAGCACGTCTGTAATCCCACGTTTAGTGATCAACACCTCGACTTGATCGGTCACGAGTTGCAGTAAATCCTTATCTCCCGTCACGATCCGGATTCGATCAGCCGGCATCGTCTGCGCAAGTGTTCCGATTAAATCATCTGCCTCGTACCGATGAAGTTCCATCATTTGAATCCCTAAGGCTTCACAAATATCCCGGACAATCGGAAATTGTTCACGAAGCTCAGAAGGTGTCTTTTCCCGACTCCCTTTGTACTCCTGATAGACATCGTGTCGGAACGTTTCGCTCGAAGCATCAAATGCCACAAGCATATGTGTCGGCTGTTCCTCTTCAAGTAGTTTTAACAGCATCATCGTAAAACCATATGCGGCATTCGTATTACGTCCTTGTGCGTCCGTCATCGGCGGCAAAGCAAAAAAAGCACGATACGTTAACGAGTTTCCATCAATCAATAACAGTTTGTTTTCCATCATCTACGCCCCTTTGGAAGATTTTCTGTCCTTATTGTATCACTCTACACACATTTGTTCGCTAAAAAGCCGACAAAAAAAGACGACCGGCTAAAATGCCGATCGTCTTTGTGCCTCTCGACATGGGAGCTGATCCAGTCGGGACACAGATGATGAAGAAGGTAGTTTAAGCATACGATTATTCTGTAAAGAGAATATGAACCATTATCCCTTTTTTGGTAAACGTATCGTAAAGGTTGTCCCCTCATTTTCTTCTGACTCGACATCAATCGTTCCGTGGTGGAGATCGATGATGTGTTTGACGATGGCCAGTCCGAGACCCGTTCCACCTGAATTTCGACTCCGCGCTTTGTCGACCCGATAAAACCGTTCGAAGATCCGTTGCGTTTCCTTCGGATGGATCCCGATTCCATCATCTTTGATCCGTAACAACACTGCTTCCTCGCCATCTTCCAGACTAACCCAGACGTTCCCACCATTTGGTGTGTAGTTCAGTGCATTGGCGACGAGATTGACGACAACTTGTTTCAAACGGTTTAAATCGGCACGGATGAATACTTCCTCTTCCATCTCAAGATGGATTTTCATCTGTTTCTCAACCGCTTTATGGCGTAATAAGGTTTCCGTTTCGCGAAGCAAACTCGTCACATCGACAATCGTCGTCTCGAGCTGGTAGTTATCCTGTTCAAGACGAGATAACTCAAGTAGATCCTCGACCAGCGTCTGCATTCGTTCTGATTCATCATGAATGATGTTTAAGAACTGTTCCCGAATTTCCGGGACGTCTTGTGCCCCGTCTAACAAGGTTTCCGCAAATCCTTTGATTGAGGTCAACGGAGTTTTCAGCTCATGACTGACGTTTGCCACGAAGTCTTTACGCATCTGTTCAAGTTTCTTGATTTCCGTAATATCATTAAAGACGACCGTCGTCCCTTGGACACGACCATTTTTCCCAAAAATCGGTGCAGCACTGACCATGAAGGTCCGACTGTTTAATCCAAACCGGACACTCGATTGTTTCCGATTTGGTTTTTCCGTCAAATAGACGTCTTCAATCACTTGGCTCATCTTTTCGTTCGGCAGAACCCGGTAGTAGAGTTTACCATTCGATTTGTCATGGATATTAAACATCTCACGGTAGGTCCGGTTGACAAGTAACACATATCCTTTTTCATCAATCAACATCAGACCAGCACCCATATACTCAATCAATGATTCAAGCCTTGCCCGTTGCATCGCTTCGCCAGAAGAGGCATTTTCTAAGTTTCGGGCTAATAGGTTGATTGATTTTCCGAGATCTCTTGATTCGTCTGGTGCCGTCAGTTCATATACACGTGATTTGTAGTTTCCATGCGAAAGTTCATACAACACCTCGGTCGCTTCCGCGATAGGTCGTAAAAATCGTTTCGTCGAACTGTAGACGGCAAAGAAGATGATACAAAACGACGTAATCAAAGACAGAACGATGACGGTCCAGATCCTTGAATAAATCAGATCCAAATCTTTTGTATACCGGATTAAACTGATGTAAACTTCGCTACCATCCGCAGTCATGACAGGTTTTGTATATTGAAGACTCGTCTCATCGGTTTTTGACTCAAACGTCCCTTCATCAGGAATGGCAGAGAAGTTGATGGCACGGACATTTAATTTCGTCACATCAATCGGTGTTCCGGCAATGATTTCGCCACGTGAATTAAATAAAATCATATCGAAATTCGACTCTGCATATAGTTTGTCGACATACAGGGCCATATCGGAAACCGAACGATCACGTAAAATCGTCTCGACGAGAACCGTCTCGTCCGTCAGTTTTTCTTTTTCATTATTGACATAAAACTCTTTAAAGGATTGTCCAAGTAAAAAACCAAGTGCAATCAGGACCAGACTGATGAATGACAACATTTTCAGGATAAATCGTTTGCGGTATTTACTCATTCCGCTTTCGGCTCCTCCATCTTATAACCCAGTCCACGAATCGTTTTGATATAAATCGGTTTTTTCGTGTTCGGTTCGATTTTTTCACGAACATGACTGATATGGACATCAACGATGCGCGTATCTCCAACAAAGTCATAGTTCCAGATGGCGGACAATAGTTGATCACGCGTCAAGACACGGCCTTTGTTTTTAGCGAGATACACCAGTAACTCAAATTCCTTTGGTGTCAATTCAAGTCGTTCGTCCGCCTTAAACGCTTCATAGTTATCGGGTACGATCTTGACATCCCCAATCAGGATGGTTCCATCCGTGACCTCTTCTACGACAGACTGTTGGTTCATGCGGCGTAGAATCGCCTTGACGCGCGCAACGACTTCTCGCGGACTGAACGGCTTCGTCAAATAATCATCGGCTCCGAGTTCAAGTCCAAGTACTTTATCAAATTCATCATCTTTTGCCGTAAGCATCAAGATCGGTGTGTTGATTTTTTGTTGACGTAATCGTTTACAGACCTCTAGCCCATCGAGTTCCGGCAACATCAGATCGAGTACGATTAAAGCGGCATCTTGTTTTTCGGCTAATTTCAGACCTGTCATGCCGTCATGTGCGGTTTCAACGATAAAACCGGCTTGCTCTAAATTAAATTTTAAAAGCGTGGCGATTGAGAGTTCATCATCAACAACGATTATTTTATCTTTCAAAACAGTTGGCCTCCTCAGCGCGTTTCATCTTTGAATGAGGAATTCCGTGGAATCCACTTCTTCTGTCTTCATCTTACCGACTTTCGCCACTAAATCACAAATCTTTCTGGTCTTTCTTTACATAATCTTTAAGGTCGGACATGTTCTTCCAGTAGTTTCCCGTGTTGAAACCGAAGAATTCGGGAAACAGTAACATATCGTCATTGAATGTGGAGGAATGAATATGGAATGGAACAACCCGTTATTGGCAGCAATCACTGCTTGGTTTATCGCGCAAGCAGCAAAACTTGTCACCGGTCTCATCAAAACAAGAAAATTTGATCTTGAAATCATGTTTGCTTCAGGTGGTATGCCCAGTTCACATAGTTCGACTGTCGTCGCACTGGCTGTCGTAATTGGCTTTCAAGAAGGGTTTGATTCATCACTGTTTGCGCTCGCTACGATTTTTGCCGTCATCATCATGTATGATGCAACCGGAGTCCGGCAAGCAGTTGGTCTACAAGCCAAGCTTCTAAATGATTACTTTAAAGGAATCCGTCACGAAACACCGTTACTCAACGAATTGGTTGGGCATACCGAGTTTCAGGTCTTCGTTGGTCTTTTACTTGGTTTAGCGGTTGGTTTCTTGTGGCCTGTTCTTTTCTTATGATACGTAATCTTTATCTCACAAAAAAAGGTGAATCCGGATTTAAATCCGGATTCACCTTTTTGATTGAGCAGTCTGTATCAGATTACATGACTTAAAGAAGTTCAAGAACAGAGCGAACGGTCGAAACAGAACGGTCTAGGGCTTGTTTTTCTTCGGATGTGAGTTCAAGTTCTAATACTTGTTCTACACCATTCCCACCTATGATGGTTGGAACACCTAAGCACAAGTCTTCGTACCCATACTCGCCTTCAAGATAAGCAATCGCCGGCAAAATCCGCCGCTGATCCTTTAGGATAGCTTCGACCATCTCGACAATCGCAGCTGCGGGTGCGTAATACGCTGAACCGTTGCCAAGCAACTGAACGATTTCCCCGCCACCTTTGCGTGTCCGCTCAACGATTCCAGACAAGCGGTCTGGTGGAATCAACTTCTCGAGCGGAATGCCGCCTGCATAAGAATAACGTAACAACGGAACCATATCGTCTCCGTGCCCACCGAGCACGAATCCGGAAATATCCTTGACGGATACGTTCAGTTCCATCGCAACAAACGTTCGGAACCGGGCGGTATCTAACACACCAGATTGACCGATGACCCGTTCTTTCGGAAAACCGGACGCTTGAAAGACGGTATAGGTCATCGCGTCGACAGGGTTCGTCAAGACGATGATGATTGCTTGCGGTGCGTGGGTCACGATTTCTTTTGTGACCGCCTTCATGACGTTTGCATTCGTGCTGACAAGATCCTCACGACTCATCCCCGGTTTTCTGGCAATCCCGGCCGTAATGACCACAATGTCAGAACCTTCGATGTCTCGATAATCCGATGTCCCTTTAATCCAAGCATCAAATCCTTGGATTGGTGCGGTCTCCTGCATGTCGAGCGCTTTCCCTTTCGTTGCGTTTTCCTGCTGCGGCATATCGACGAGCACAATATCCCCTAACTCTTTTTGAGCGAGGTACAGTGCTGTCGTCGCCCCTGTGAATCCGCTACCGATGACCGAAATCTTTTTCCGTCGATTCATTGTCCAATCCCCCTAGTCAAGATTCAATTACATATTCTTGATGAGTTCATCCGCGAATTCAGAACATTTCACTTCTGTTGCACCGTCCATCAGACGCGCGAAGTCATAGGTGACGACTTTTTCTTCGATTGATTTTTCCATCGATTGGACGATCAAGTCTGCTGCTTCATTCCAACCCAAGTGACGGAACATCATTTCTCCTGAGAGAATGACGGATGACGGGTTGACTTTATCAAGTCCTGCATACTTCGGTGCTGTACCGTGCGTCGCTTCGAAGATCGCATGTCCTGTCATGTAGTTGATGTTTGCTCCAGGTGCGATTCCGATACCGCCGACTTGTGCTGCAAGGGCATCAGAGATGTAATCACCGTTTAGGTTCATTGTTGCGACGACATCAAATTCTTTTGGACGCGTCAAGATTTGTTGTAAGAAGATATCTGCGATTGAATCTTTCACGATCAACTTGCCAGCTGCTTCTGCTTCAGACTGAGCTTTGTTCGCTGCGTCAGCACCTTCTTCGTCTTTAATGCGGTCATACTGGTTCCATGTGAAGACGTGTTCTGCGTACTCACGCTCTGCGAGTTCATATCCCCAGTTTTTGAAAGCACCTTCTGTGAACTTCATGATGTTCCCTTTGTGGACAAGCGTCAATGAAGTACGTTTGTTTTCGAGAGCGTATTCAATCGCTGCACGGACAAGGCGTTCTGTTCCTTCTTTTGAGATTGGCTTGATGCCAAGACCAGAAGTTTCAGGGAAACGGATTTTATTGACACCCATCTCTGTTTGAAGGAAGTTAAGTAATTTTTGTGCTTCTTCACTACCTGATGCATATTCGATTCCTGCATAGATGTCTTCCGTATTTTCGCGGAAGATGACCATGTCTGTATCTTCCGGGCGTTTGACCGGTGAAGGAACACCTGTGAAGTAACGGACCGGGCGAAGGCATGTGTACAAATCGAGTTCTTGACGAAGCGCAACGTTAAGCGAACGGATTCCGCCACCGACTGGCGTCGTAAGTGGTCCTTTGATTGCGATGATGTGTTCGCGGATGAGATCAAGTGTTTCTTCCGGAAGCCAGTTGCCTGTTTTATTGAAGGCTTTTTCTCCAGCGTAGACTTCTTTCCACTCAATTTTCTTTTCGCCGTTGTATGCTTTTTCGACAGCAGCGTCGAAGACACGAACTGCAGCATTCCAGATATCAGGTCCAGTGCCATCACCGATGATGAACGGAATGATTGGAGCGTTTGGTACGTTTAGAGTTCCGTTTGTTACTGTAATGTTTTCGCCTTGAATTGTAGCCATTTGTAAAATCCCCCTTGAATATGATTGATGTCATCAAAAAGCAGGAGAGGATTTCTCCTCTCCGTTTTTTTAACGTTCGTTCATGGACACATATGTCCGGTGTGTTTCACCAATATAATCGGCGCGTGGACGAATGAGACGGTTGTCGCTATACTGCTCTAAAATGTGCGCTAACCAACCTGACATCCGACTAACGGCAAAGATTGGTGTAAACAATTCCGTATCAAGCCCAAGTGCATGGTACGTGGAAGCTGAATAGAAATCAACGTTTGGTTTCAATCCTTTTTCCGATTGGACGATTTGGTCAATCTTGACTGACATCTCATACCATTTCGGTTCTCCGATTTGAGCAGTCAACTGACGGCTCATCTCTTGGAGATGCTTCGCACGTGGGTCACCATCTTTATAGACACGGTGACCGAATCCCATGATTTTTTCCTTGTTCTTAAGTTTATTATGAACATACTCGTCAACCTTTTCAACCGAATCAATTTCAACCAACATTTTCATGACCGCTTCGTTTGCTCCACCGTGAAGTGGACCTTTGAGTGCGCCCATTGCTGCTGTCACACCAGAATAGATATCAGATAACGTTGCGACACAAACACGCGCCGTAAACGTCGATGCATTCAGTTCGTGATCGGCGTGCAGGACAAGCGCCTGATTAAACGCTTTTTCTGCCACTTCGGTTGGTTCTTCACCTGTTAACATATACAGGAAGTTTGCCGCATAAGAGAGCCCCGTTTTCGGTGCAATCGGCTCTTGACCTTTTTTGATACGGGCATACGCTGTTACGAGTGTCGCGATTTGCGCTTGGAGTTTGATGGCTTTAGCGTAGTTCGCCTCCGTCGACATATCTTCTGCAGACTCATCATACAGTGCCAGTTGTGACAAGGCAGTTCGGATAGCAGACATCGCATTTGCGGTTTTCGGTGCCACTTTTAACGTCTCAAGTACTTCTTTAGCAACGGTTGCTTCAGAAATCAATGCTTCTGAGAGTTGCTTCAGTTCCTCTTGTTTTGGTAAGCGGTCATTCCAAAGTAAAAAGACCACTTCTTCAAATGAGGCGTGCTCCGCCAAATCATCAATTGTATAGCCGCCATACGTCAACTGACCATCGATGATCGAACTGATCTTCGATGCTGTCGCGACGATTCCTTCTAAACCTTTTGTTTGTGTCATACAAAAATCCCCCTTTTTTTCCCCCAGAAATTTAAAACGCTTTCATTTCCGTATTGAAAAAAAGACGTCTACGCAAGAGTCGTTTCCCCACTTCGAACCGTTTGCTCTTGAATAGACCATCTTGTTTCTGTCCTTAGTATAAACAAAATTAACCAAAAAGTGAACGAACTTGCATACTATTATCAAAAAATTAATTCGATGTCATGCCATTCATAGACTTAACCGCTGATTACCTTGACGATGATGTCCCACATTCCGATGACAAGCGCCGCAATCCCAGCCCCGATCAACGGTCCAACCGGAACTCCCTGAAACAGTCCGACCGCCAGAATCGTTCCGGCAAGCAGTGCCGTCGTGACCAGTGGATCTTCCTTCATCAGCCCGACACCGTGTGCGGCGATGATGGCAACGAAAATTCCAGCCAAAAAAGAAATGATTCCAATGTGCCCGCGAATACTATTCAACAATTCTTTAAATCCGATATCACCGGTGGCAATCGGTACCAGAATGGCCGCTGTGATCAAGGTGACCCCCCAGGTGATTCCCTTCGCCTGTAAAGAAGGAAACAGACGGCTGTCTAAACCGATCGCTTTTATGATCAATAAAAAGGCCGCTGCAATGATCAAGGATTTATTTTGAGCGATGACACCAATCAATACAAGACCAATCAAAAACAGATAGGCTTCCATGTGAATCCCCCTATTCGAAAAAAAAAACGGACATGGCTCTCGGCCACGTCCGTCCCATTGATTATGCGTTGTACAATTTGCCTGTTAACGGATCAATTGAAATACGTTGACCATCTGTGAAGAGTGTCAAGGCGTTTTCGACACCGACGATAACCGGCTTACCGAGTGATGGTCCTACAATGCCAGCGTGGCTTGTTAATCCACCATCTACTGTAACCATTGCAGCCGCAAGCTCGATTGCAGGCATCATGTCACGATCTGTTGAGTTCGTAACAAGAATCATCCCTGGTTTCGCTTTTGCGTTTGCTTCTTCTGCTGTATGTGCGATGACGACTTCGCCAACGATACCACGTTCACCGATGCCACGACCGATTGCGATCTCTTTACCAACGATGTGAATTTTCAGCATGTTCGTTGTACCTGCTGTAAGAGCTGGGATACCGGCTGAGATGACGACGAGGTCACCGTCTGTGACGAATCCTGCTTCTTTTGCTGTATCAGCAGCAAGCGTCAGCATATCATCCGTGTTATCTGACAGGTGATCGACGACGATTGGATAAACACCCCAAACGATGTTCAACTGACGAGCAACACGTGCGCTTGGTGTCACTGCAACGATATTTGGTTCTGGACGATATTTTGAGATCCGCGCAGCTGTATAACCAGACTGTGTTGGTGTCAAAATCGCTTTTGCATCCAAGTTGATCGCTGTGTGTGTAACTGCTTGAGCGATCGCATCCGTCACCGTATGTTCGCTACGTGTTTGACGATCTTTTAAGAGCATCTTGTAGTCGAGCATTTTTTCTGTCCGCTTCGCAATCGTATGCATCATCTGAACTGATTCGATCGGGTAATCTCCGGCTGCTGTTTCACCTGAAAGCATGATCGCATCTGTTCCATCAAGAATCGCGTTTGCGACGTCTGATGCTTCCGCACGTGTTGGACGTGGGAAACGTTGCATCGAGTCAAGCATCTGTGTTGCTGTGATGACTGGTTTACCGTAGTCATTACAGATTTTGATAAGGTCTTTTTGTGTTGGTGTTACTTCCTCTGTCGGAATCTCGATTCCAAGATCACCACGCGCGACCATCAAACCGTCTGAAATCGCGATGATTTCTTCGATGTTGTCGACACCCTCTTGGTTTTCGATTTTCGGGAAGATTTTGATGTGGCTTGCATTGTGTTTTTCGAGCAATTGACGGATTGCGACGACATCAGACGCACGACGAACAAATGAAGCAGCAATCAAATCGATGTCGCTTTTGATTCCGAATTCGATGTCGGCGATATCTTTATTTGTCAAGGCAGGTAAGTTAACTTTGACGTTCGGTAAGTTAACCCCTTTTTTCGTTTTGATGATTCCTTCGTTTTCGATGTCGCAAAGGAGTTCGCGGTTCTCAAGTTTCTCCGCGACACGAAGTCCGATTAATCCATCGTCTAACATGATCATCGAACCAACTTCGACATCATCATATAAACCGTCATACGTCACAGAGAATTTATCTGCTGTTCCGACGATTTCGTTTGCGTCACCGCTGACGACGATGACTTGCTTATCGCGTACGAGAAGCGCTTTTCCTTCTTCAAACGTATGCGTCCGAATTTCAGGACCTTTTGTGTCTAAAAGAATCGTCACTAATTTATTCGCTTCTTCTGCTGCACGACGGATATCCGTAATACGTGCACCGTGCTCTTCATAGTCACCGTGTGAGAAGTTGAGACGTGCAACGTTCATACCTGCTTCAATCATTTCTGGAAGAAGTTTTTCTGACGCCGGTCCAATCGTACATACAATTTTAGTTCTACGCATATTCCATAAACCTCCTACAATGTTTGGCTATTTGTTTAAGAACAATGCCAACAAACCTATCCTAATTCAACTGATGCTGAAAAACCTTAAATCGATAGTTGTTTCGACAACTCTAAGATTTCAAGATCCAGTTCATGTTTGTTCTCATCTAACGCTTCATCGATGTCGAGATCAATCATTTTCCCACCACGGACACCAACGACACGACCTTGCTTACCTTCTAGTAAGATGTCGATTGCGTATGCCCCCATCCGGCTAGCTAACACACGGTCGGCTGCAGTTGGTGCGCCACCACGCTGAACATGACCTAATACGGTAACACGTGTATCAAGACCCGTTTCCTTCGCGATTTCGTCGCCCACATCTTGCGCACGACCCGCGCCTTCTGCCACGATGACGATCGAGTGTTTTTTACCCCGATTGACACCACTTTGAATTCGATTCAATACTTCTTTTAAATCTTCAGGACGTTCTGGAACTAAAATCGATTCTGCTCCACCTGCTAGTCCGGCATACAATGCGATATCACCTGCATCGCGACCCATGACTTCGATGACATACGTCCGCTCATGCGAAGACGCTGTATCACGAATCTTGTCAATCGCTTCAAGTGCTGTATTTAATGCCGTATCAAAACCAATGGTGAAATCCGTCCCTGGAATATCGTTATCAATGGTTCCTGGAAGTCCAATCGTCGGGAACCCTAGACCCGTCAGTTTTTGAGCACCACGATAAGACCCGTCACCACCTACGACGACAAGTGCATCGATTTCAAATTTCTTGAGATTGACGACCGCTTTCGCGCGCCCTTCTTCGGTCCGGAACTCTGGGCAACGGGCAGAACGTAAGAATGTTCCTCCTCGTTGAATGATGTCTCCAACTGAACCTAAGTTCAATTGAACGAGATCTCCATTGATCAAGCCTTGATATCCGTTATAGACACCAAATACTTCTAGTCCATGAAAAATCGCCTTACGTGTTACAGCACGCACTGCGGCATTCATGCCGGGTGCGTCACCACCACTTGTTAAAACAGCAATCCGTTTCAAACTCACGTTAATCACCTCTCCATTAATCTTAGTCTAAAATAGCACGTAGTTTTGTTGTTTTACAACAGGGCAGATTGCATAAACTTTCGACAGCAGTTTGTTCAGCCTATCACGAAATAAGGATTGCCAATCATGATAGCGATTACATGCACGTTATGTGCCAATTTGGTGATATTTTTCTGTGCGCTTCTCGATTAACTGTTCCGGTGTCAGTTGGACAAGAAATGCAAGCTTTTGTTCTATAACAGATTTCACTTTATCCGCCTGTAATGAAACATCTAAATGGGCTCCCCCAATGACTTCTGGAATGATTCCATCAGCGATTCCAAGACGAAGCAAATCCGGTGCCGTGATCTGCATCGATTCTGCCGCCTTTTCCGCAAGGGATGCATCTTTCCATAAAAGAGCGGCGGCGCCTTCCGGTGAAATGACGGAGTATGTCGAATTTTCTAGCATCAGAAGCTGATCACATACACCGATACCAAGCGCTCCGCCTGACCCCCCCTCACCGATGACAATCGAGATGATCGGGACTGGCATCCCTGCCATTTCAAACAGATTTTTAGCGATCGCCTCACTTTGGCCACGCTCTTCTGCCGCACGACCTGGGTAAGCCCCTTTCGTATCGATGAACGTGATGATCGGGCGGTTGAACTTGACCGCTTGTTGCATCAATCGTAGTGCTTTTCGGTACCCTTCCGGATGCGGCATCCCGAAGTTCCGCCGAATATTTTCCTTTGTGTCTTTTCCCCGCTGATGACCGATGATGGTAACCGCTTGCCCATTAAACATCGCGACACCACCGACGATCGCTGCATCATCGTACCCGTGTCGGTCACCGTGTAGTTCAATGAAATCCTCACAAATCAGACGAACATAATCGAGTGTCGTCGGGCGTTCTGGATGACGTGCCAACTGAACACGGTTCCACGCTTTCATATTCCCATAAATATCGAGTTCTAATCGACGTAACCGTTCTTCTAATAAATTCAGTTCTTCTTTAAAATCAAGCCCTTGTGTTTCCGCCATATCGTGCAGTTCTAGTATTTTTTCGCGTAATGCGATTACTGGTTGGTCAAATGGTTGCATGGTTTGCTCCCTCCGAGTGCATCATCAGAATACGTGTATAGTAGGTTTTCAAGTCATGTCGCGATACGACATCATCAAGTTGTCCTGCCTGCAGTAAGAACTCTGACGTTTGGAAGTCTTCCGGCAACTTTTCACGAATCGTCTGTTCAATGATTCTCCGACCGGCAAAGCCAATCAGTGCCCCGGGTTCCGCGATGTTAAAATCTCCTAGCATCGCAAAACTTGCCGAGACCCCACCTGTCGTCGGATGAGTCATACAAGAAACGTAGAGTAACCCTGCATCCGAATGCTGTTTTAAAAACAAACTTGATTTCGCCATCTGCATCAGACTGACCATCCCTTCTTGCATCCGCGCTCCGCCTGATGCTGAGAAAATGGTGACAGGTAAACGGTTTTCCGTCGCATATCGGACCGCTTCTGCAATGGCCGTTCCGACTGCCGCTCCCATTGAGCCCATCCGAAAACGTGCATCCATGACGCAGGCAACAAGTGGATACCCGTTCACTTCCCCGACCCCGCATACGATGGCTTCATCGAGTCCAGTTCGTAACTGATCACCCTTTACTTTATCCGGATACCCTTCAAACTGGAGTGGATCGGCTTTGACGGCCGGCAATTCAAAATGCGTCACCGTTCCTTCATCAAACAGCTGATGAAAACGTTCATGTGCCGTTAATGGATGATGGTATCCACATGTACAGACCTTTAGATTGGCTTCCAGTTGTTTCGTATATTGAATCAGTTTGCACTTTGGACATTTTGTCATCAAACCGACGGGTACGTCGACCCGTTGTTCTTTTGACGTCAAAGTGACAAATTTTTTAGGTTTGCGAAAAAATGCTTGCACGTTAGTTCCCCCTTGTGGTTCCTACGAGCGTTTTAGAAAAGCTTCCCGTTCCGCTCGCGTGTAGAGCTCCCCTTGACCGAAACTTTGATAAAAGGCATTCACCTGTCGCCAAATCCGTTCGAATAAATCATTGTCGACCGTACTGATCATTGCCTCTCGAAAAGCGGCATCGGAATCGATGTGCGCTTCAAGGATGGACCAGTCCGTACGTTGAACGAAAACTGATTGTTCCAGTAAACGAAGGGTTCCTGCCAAATCTTCAAATTTCGAATCGCCGGTCACTAAAAATTGTGCGATGATCTGAATGTAGGTATGGTCGTCACGGTTCAAGAGAAAACTGCCTCCTCCGTGTCTTGTCTCGATGATGCCGAGATAGGCTAATGTCCGGAGTGCTTCTCGGACGGAGGGACGACTGATTGAAAGTCGCTCCGCTAATTCACGTTCGGATGGAATCCGATCTCCTGGTACAAAACCATCCTGTTCGATCATCGTTTTGATTGCTGAAATGTTCATTTCAAAAGCATTGCGCTTCTTTTCCATTTGTACGACACCACCTTCCTGACGCATGCGTCACCTTCTAAATCCGGCGGTATTGGTCAGACCAATTACCCCTTATTATAACAAATCTTATTACCTACTACTAGTTCGAACGGGGGACATTTTTAAGGATGATGTTCGTTTCCCCAAACCGGATCCGGAGTTGTGCCAATAATTCTTCTTCCTGTTGGACGGCATAGAGTCCTGGTAACGCCTTTGTTTCGTTTGTATCCGCATAACGGACGACAACAGGAATGTCACCAGGCATCGTCTCTAACATCCGTTCAAGCACAGCTAGTTCATTTTTAGACTGCAGTTTAATGAATAACACATCCTGTCCCAAAGGACGTAATCGTTCCAGTACGAATTGACGATTCCCTTCACGTTCTTGCGCCTTCACCTCGATCAATAAGACGTTCCCGACATACAAGGATCGTTTGAATGCCTCATACTGCTTCGGAAAAATGACGACTTCTTCCGTCGTATATCCATCGACTGCTTGAATGACGGCCATCGTTTGCGCCCGTTTTGTTTTAAACTCACGCATCTGTTCGATGTAGCAGACTAAGTAGTTCGTATGCTCCGATTCAAGAGAGATCGCTTGAAAATGTGTCGTCTCGACTTGCGGTTTCATCGCTGTCATCAAAGGTGAATACGTCAACCAAAATCCGAGCGACTCTCGTTCAAGTCTTGCCCAGTCCGTTGCAGTCCGATTCGTGTTTGCGATCGTCTTTCTTCGTCCAAGACTAGCCAGTTCATCTGGTAATAACGTATTGGATGCCATCGTAAAATAGTCGAGGATTTCTTGTTCCGAGAGTCCCCGGTCCCCGTGTGTGGCTCGATCGAGTGCACCGCTATATAACAGCAATTCGATTTTAGAGCGCTCCTTTTTCCCCCATCCTACTGCCGTCAACAATTGTGTGATGGTTTGCGCGGATTTTGCTGCTTCTCGTAACGCCTGAAAATCCTTTTCCGTGATGCCTCGTAGTGTTTGGATTCCGAGACGAATGCCTTTGCCTTCTAAGGTCGAGCGGTAGTCCGATATCCAAATGTCGGGCGGGAACACCGGTAATCGTTTTTCGCGCATGACACGAACGAGACGTTCCGGTTGATCAATCGATACCAAGGAAAAGATTTGCGGGTAATGTGCCTTCATGTACCCTAACGCATAGCTGATTTTTGTATAGGCCACGGCGTGGCTCCGGTTAAATCCATACCCGGCAAACCGCTCGATTTGATCATATAATGTCTCGGCAATCGTCAACTCAAAACCGTTTTGTAAAGCACCCTCTATAAAACGCTTTTTTTCGTCCTCGACCGATTGACTGCTTTTCTTTGAAATGGCCCGGCGCAACAGATCGGCCTGTGCCAATGTAAATCCGGCAACGCGGCGGGTGATTTCCATGATCTGTTCTTGGTAGACGATGACACCATACGTCGATTGTAAGACATCCTCTAAAATCGGATGGACCACTTGGTACGGTTGACCGGCTTTACGTTTTGCGTAAAGATCAATGAACTTCATCGGACCCGGGCGAAACAGTGACATCGTCGCGACCAGGTCTTCAAAACGGCTTGGCTTGACTTCCCGTAATGTCTGTTTCATCCCAGCGGATTCGAACTGAAAAATTTGATCGGTCTCCCCTTTGGAGAACAAGCGTAACGCCGCCTTGTCTTCTTCCGGTATCTGTTCGACGGAAAAATCAGGATACGTATGCTGAATCAATTGTTCCATCTGCCGGAGACGGGTTAAGTTTCGTAACCCGAGTAAATCGATTTTCAGCAATCCTTGTTGTTCGAGTGCCTTCATTAAATATTGTGTGACGAAACGGTCGCTTGTGTTTCGATCAACCGGTGTTGTCTCGATCAATTCATCCGATCCGATGACGACACCCGCTGCATGAATCGAACGTTGCCGCGGTAACCCTTCAATCGCTTGAGCAAGTTGCAAGAGTTGGCGACGTTTCTCACTACCTGAGAACCAGCGGTAAAGTGGAGCTTTTTGTTCAAGTCCCTGCAACGTCGTCGCCTTGCCTAACTGCTTCGCAGCGGCATCCGTTTCATCTTTTGAGAACTCGAGCACACGGGCCACATCACGCAGGGCTGCTTTCGCTCCAAGGGTCGAGAGTGTTCCGATTTGTCCGACATGCTGTCGGCCATACCGTTCGACCAGATAGTCGAGAACTTCTTCCCGTCGTTCGTCTTCGATATCAATGTCGATATCGGGCATCGAGACCCGTTCTGGGTTCAAGAATCTCTCAAATAATAAGCCATATTTGATAGGATCAACTGTCGTAATTCCTAACGCATAGCTGACGAGTGAACCAGCAGCCGATCCCCGTCCCGGTCCGACCCGAATTCCTTTGGTTTTCGCATGACGAACTAAATCTTCCACGATGAGGAAATAGTCCGCAAATCCCGTCTTTTCGATGACTTCCAGTTCATACCGTAACCGTTCCGTCGCGAGCGCATCGACTCGTCCATGAGCGAGTAACCCGTCGTACGCCAATTTCTTTAATGTTTGATCAGAGTTTTCCGTCACCCGAGGTAATGGCCGCGATTGAAACGGTAACGTCAACGTCTCTTGCGAGGCACCCCATTGGTTCACTAACGCCAATTCTCGTTCAGAAAACTGCTCGTGTAATTCTTCACCGGACTTAAAGTATGCCATTCGGTTGATTTTTTGTTCCTGCAACGTCGTTCCTTCATCAATGGCCCGCAATGCTTGATAAGCTTCTGCTTCCTCTCGGTATAAGTAACGTACGGGATCAATCGGAATCGTCTCGATGCCAAGTGCGTAGGCCGCCTGTCGGTACTGCTCGCGACTATCCCGTTCGACGGTCGAACGGACGGATTTCACCCCTAAATAAACTGTTGCATGTTGTGTCAAACCGATCCACTGCGCGATGAGACGCCGCAAGCGCGCTTCATCCTCCGGGGCTTGTCGTTTTGGTTGCAAAATCGCGATGAGATCAGAACAGTCCTCAACAGGCATCTGGCTGGCGATTTGATACAGTGTTTTTAAGCCACGACTTGTTTTCGCATACCAAAGGATTGTCAGTTCCTCCGTCTCTACCGTTTGCTCGAACCCGATAATCGGAATCAATGCTCGTTGCTGACAGCCAGCGATGAACGCCGGGACACCGGTCAGAGCTGTTTCACAGATGGCTACTGCAGGCATCCCACGTTGCATCACTTCATCGAGATAACGGTCCATCCGAATCGTACTTTGTAAAGGACTATATGCCGTCCGGACATTTAGTTGAATCATGCTGCTTCCTCCCTCCTCATTTGGTTATCGTGCTTCTATTTTAAAACGTTTTCAGAAGTTTCATATCTAGCTGCCCCTGAGTCTCGCCATACCATCAATTATTCGCTACAATAAAAAGAGATCGTCATGACTTGCACGGAAGGAGAGTTTGCCATGATTTTAAACCGTAGCCAAATCGCTCGTGAAAAAGTTGAACAACTAAAGTTAGGTGTGACTGCCTTTACCGAAACCGAAGAAATTGCTGAAAAAATTCGGAAGTCTGTAAAGGAACTTGAATTGAACGTCATCGAAGATCATACAGAACGGGGAACTTGGTTCATCCCCCAAGAAGAGGCTTCAACCAACTGATGCTAAAAAGGCTGTTCGCTATGGATCCATTGGATTCTAGCGAGCAGCCTCTTTTGATTCGAAGCAGGACGTTATTCGAAGTGGAAGGCTCCTGCCACTTCATTCAGACGAGATATGACATGCTCGACCTCCGTCAAGTCTTTGATCGTCGCACCCGAGGCCATCGGATGACCACCGCCATTAAATTCTTTTGCGATTTCATTGATGACCGGACCTTTCGAACGTAGGCGCACACGGACTTCTTTTTCCGTTTCCAGGAAAAGTGCCCATGTTTTCAACCCTTTCAGACCAGCAAAACTGTTGACAAGAAGTGAAGCCTGTTCGACGGTCGCATCGAACGTCGCAAGCATCTCTTGCGTCAACACGACGTATCCGACACCCGCTTCCGTCAATTGGATATGTTGCAAGACATACCCTTGCAGTTGCAGTGCTGCGAGCTCCGTTTGATACATGTTCCGGTACAGCCAATCCGTATCGATTCCTGTATCTAGAAGTTGCGCTGCGACGGAAAATGTCCGACTTGTCGTTCCTCTGAATTGAAAACGTCCCGTATCTCCAACGATTCCGGCGTAGAACTGAATCGCTGCCGCCGCTGGAATCGGGTATCCCCACTCATTTAACAAATGAACCAACAGTTCTGAAGTCGAACTGACCGTCGTATCGACGAGTTGGACGTCTGCATACGGATCTTCATCCGGATGGTGGTCAATTTTAATCGTCTGTCGACCACTCAATGCTTCCTTCCCGTCGATTCGCCCTTGATTCGCGGTATCCAATACGATCACCAGTGCTTCTTGATAGTCTGTCGTTCCGACAACATCAAGTGTCCCCATGAAGGCAAGTGAAGTCGCCATTTCACCGACAGCTTTTATTTTTTTTTCAGGAAAACGACTTTGTAGAACGACCTGTAAACCGAACTGACTTCCGAGCGCGTCCGGGTCTGGACGTTCATGGCGGTGGATGATGATCGTCGATGCTTGTTCAATCAATTGTCTGATTTGTTCTTTCACAGTGCACAGCTCCTCTAAATATTGATATGATACAAACAGATATAGAAAGAAAAGGAGGTCATCCATATGCAGTTTGTTCTCATTCTGTTAATCGTCTTGTCCCTTGGTGGTTATTTACTTGCCAAACGGCGTGCCTTCCATACGAAAAGCACGAATCGGAAATTTTTATTTAATACGCAAGCGAGCATCTGGCTCAGCTTGTTCGTCATTCTATTTGCCGTCAATCAGTTTGTGTCCGGTGACGGTTTGACGACACTGACTGGTAAAATCGTCTGTTCCACCCTGATCGTCATCGGGGTCGCTTCTTTCATTGCCGGCTTCATCCGTTATAAAAAAATCTATCCGTATGTCATTCGGGAAATGGAACAGACGGAACAGTCGTAAAAAAGACGGTCATGACCGTCTTTTTTTATGCTTTTAATCCCAAAAAAGTTATCGATCAATCAGTTGCGACGTCACGAGCGCCTTGGCGACGATTTGTGTCCCTTGATACATCTCGACGTCGACTTTTCCGAACTTACGGCCGACATCAAACACATTCGCCCGAATCGTGATCGTACTTTCGATTTGAACCGGTTTGATGAAGTAGATACTGACATTTTCGATGACAAGATCACCTTTTTTCATGTGTCGTAACATCCGCGTTGCCCCCTCGACGAGTAACGTCGTCAAGACACCACTTGAAGCCGTCCCCATGAAGTTCGTCATCTGCGGCGAGACCTCGAGTGACAGATACGGTCCTCTCGCATCTTCCGCCGCCTTGATTTGTCCCGTAATCAAATCATCAAACGTTTCCCCGACCTGCGGTTGCCGGTTCGCGAGTTGCAGGGCTTTTAAGACATCCTGTCGGCTGATGATGCCCAGTAATCGACCGTATTGATCGATGACCGGTAACATCTCGATTCCTTCCCAGACCATCTGGTGAGCGGAATTCGTCACACTTGTCCGGATCCCGACTGTGATCGGATGACGGGTCATGACTTTTTCAACCGGCCAGTCGTGTGGACGATCGATGATATCCTTCGCCGTCACGACGCCGACGACCTTCATCTGCTCGTCGATGACCGGATACCGGTTATGTTTCGTCTGTTCATTTAATTCATGCCATCTGGCAATCGGATCGTTCGTCTGCAAATAAAAGGTATCATGCAACGGAATCAAGATATCCGAAACGAGTAGGATTTCCTTTTTGATCAGTCGGTCATAAATCGCCCGGTTGATCATCGTCGCGACGGTGAACGTATCATAGGAAGTCGAGATGATAGGTAACTGCATATCGTCTGCTAATTTTTTGGCATCTTCCGTTGTATCAAAACCACCGGTAATCAAGACCGCAGCACCTGCCTCTAAGACGAGTTCATGCGCTTTTTCCCGGTTTCCGATGATGACGAGGCTGTCGACATCGATATACCGCATCATTGCTTCTAGCTTCATCGCCCCGATGACGAACTTCGTCAAGGTTTTATGAAGACCATCTCTGCCTCCGAGGACTTGTCCATCCACAATGTTGACGACTTCTGCGAATGTCAGTTTTTCAATGTTCTCTTTTTGTTTTTTTTTGATCCGGATCGTCCCGACACGTTCGATCGTTGAGACGAATCCTAAGTTTTCTGCTTCTTTAATGGCACGATACGCCGTACCTTCGGATACCGTTAAGTCCTTTGCAATTTGCCGGACGGATATTTTGGCGCCCACATCGAGATCCTCAATGTGCCGGATGATCTGTTCATGTTTCGTAGGCATGCTGTATCCCTTCTTTTCCTATATTCTACTCTCCTGTCATTATACTGTACTACTCTAAAGAATGAAAAGTGTACTAGTCCGATTTGCAAGAAATGTTTTCACGTTTCAACGATGGTATACTGAAATGTGATAAGAATCGAGAGGTGGTAACGATATGTTAGAACGGACAAATCAGATTAGTCGTGTCTTACAAGAATCAGGAATTGACGTCGCGTTGATTACATCAAAAGCCGGTGTCTTTTACTTTTCAGGTGTCTATGCCGAACCCCATGAACGTGTCATGGCCGTCATCGTTGATGCTGACGGGAAACGTACCCTTTTCTGCCCGGCACTCGAAGCGAATATCGTTTCAGCAAGTCCTTGGGACGGAGAAGTCGTCACGTACGCCGACCACGAACATCCATTCGATAAAATCAATCAAGTCCTTGAAACGTTTGCGGTCTCGAATAACCGGATCGGAATCGAAGGCGAACATATGACATTTAGTCGTTTTAAGGAACTCGAATCCCGCCAAGAAAACGCGGCGATCCTTGATATCGGTCAGCAACTTCAAGCATTGCGACTGAAAAAAGATTCACAAGAAATCAACATCATGCGTGAAGCAGCTGATTTAGCCGATCAAGCGATTGAAATCGGTAAACAAGCGATTCGCCCCGGTGTGACGGAAATGGAAGTCATTGCGGAAATCGAATTTGAGATGAAAAAGAAAGGCGTTCGCGAGATGTCGTTTGATACATTGGTCTTATTCGGTGCAAACAGTGCGGATCCTCATGGTGTACCTGGCGACCGCGTCATCGAAGAAGGAGACTTCGTCTTGTTTGATTTAGGTGTCGTCTGGAAAGGGTATTGTTCCGATATTACTCGGACATTCGTGTATGGCGAAGCAAGTGACGAACAACGCAAAATCTATTCAACGGTCCTCACAGCACTCGAAGCAGCGACTAAAGCGAGTCGTGTTGGTGTGACACTTGGCTCACTCGACCAAGCTGCCCGCCAGGTGATTGAAACGGCCGGTTATGGCGACTACTTTACGCACCGTGTTGGGCATGGTCTTGGAATTGATGTTCATGAATTCCCGTCACTTGCCTCCAATAATCTGTTGACGGCAGACGCCGGTATCGTCTATACACTCGAACCGGGCATTTACGTTCCAAACGTCGGTGGCGTTCGGATCGAAGACGACATTTACTTGACAGAAAATGGACCAGAAGCATTAACTCGCTACCCAAAACACCTCCAATCCCTTCCATCTCAGTCTGTACGGTAAATAATAGAGTCCATTCCGAAAAAACGGAATGGACTCTATTGTCGTATCTTCAACTGTTTCCCCTAACCTCAGCGACGTGATTGATGGACGACGTTGACGCCGCCTGTGACATCAAGGATCGCGCCTGTGATCAGACTGGAATCTTCAGCCAGTAAAAACAAGATGGCCCGGGCGATATCCTCGCCTACCCCCGTCCGACCGACCGGCGTCTGGTTATCTGCCGTCGCTTGTTCGATGCGCTTCGATTTATTGTCACCGACGATGTTTCCAGGATTGATCATATTGACCGTGATGCCATGCCCGGCTTCCTCAAGTGCTACGCTTTTCGTCAGACTGACCATCCCACTTTTAGCTGCTGCAAACGCTGCTCGATCAATCCAGCCGGGCGCCGACGCACTTTCCGGAAATCCGTATGTAACGATCCGTCCATATTGTTGTTTCCGCATAATCGGAAGAATCTTTCGCAACAACCAAAAACTAGCAGTTAAGTTCCCTGTCACGACCTCGTCCCACTCTTGATCGGAATAATCCACTAACGACTTTCGTTCAAAAATGTACGGTCCGGCATTGAGAATCAAGGCATCGATCCGCCCATACTGAGACATTGCCTGCTCGACTGCTTCGAGTAACTCCTCTTGTTTCGTCACATCCGCTTTAATCAGATTCAATCGTTCATGTTCAAACGTCGGTTGCGAGCGATGAAGGGCTGTGACGTACCATCCTTCTTCGAGCAAACGAAGGGTGACCATCTCACCCAGCCCTTTTGTTCCTGCTGTAATCAATGCGTGCCTCATCTTGGCATCCGCCTCCTTTCGTCTTTCTTTATCTTACGGGTTCCGTTGTCGAAGAACAATTTTTAAAACCGTCTAAATGTTCCTCACCTTCCATTTCAGGGAATGGTATAATAAGGGTGTAAGAATCAGACGAATACGAAGGGATGGATACAGAATGGCAATTGTATATCATAACATTTTAGTAGCAGTCGACGGTTCAAAAGAGGCAGAACGAGCTTTTGAAACGGCGATTGACGTATCACTTCGAAACGATGCCAAACTCGTCATCGCTCATGTCATTGATACACGGACTTTCGCGACCGTCGAAGCCTATGACCGGACGATTACAGAACGCGCCGAGTCCTATGCAAAAGAACTGCTTGACGAGTATGTCAAAACAGCTCAAGAACGAGGCGTCAAAGATGTCGAAGTCGCCATCGAATACGGCTCTCCTAAAGTGACGATCGCCAAAAAACTCGCACCGAATCACAATGTCGACCTAATCATTTGTGGTGCGACCGGTTTAAATGCCGTTGAGCGATTCTTTATCGGTAGTGTCTCTGAAAGCATTACGCGTTATGCTAAATGTGATGTCTTGATTGTCCGTCTTTAATCGAACTCATTACTTTATTCAGCACTTCACTTTTGGGTGGAGTGTTTTTTTGTACAAAAAAGGTCTATTACACCGATGTGCAATAGACCTGACTTGATTATTTGAATTTCACGGTGACGTTACGACGACCCCAGTTAAAAGCCTCTGAACGTGAGTAGTAGAGGATATCGAGCTTCTTGCCTTTGATGGCACCGCCCGTATCTGCTGCTGTGTAGGTCCCTTTTAATTTCCCTTTGTAATACACTTTGACTGTTGAACGAAGTGGAATGACGCGTGGATCAACTGCGACGACTTTCTTTTTCGAACTCTTGATGTTCCAACCAATTGCTGTTAAATTGCCGCTGCCCGGATCATATGGTGTATAGGCTGTTGCACTTACGTTCGTGAGTGTTTTCCATCCGCCGCTCGATTGTTTCTTTGAAGAAGATCCTGAAACGACTTTTGAGTAACGCGCGCTGAGATAAGCTGTTTTGCCTTTGTAACTGACTTTGTACCAGTTTCCCGTTTTCGCTTTGTACGGTAATGTTTGATTCTTATATAGAAGACCAAGTTTCTTAGACGCTGTTGTTGCTTTCTGACGAACAACTAGGCTATTGACCGACGACTTGACATTTTTTTTGGCTGCAGCTTCCGCTTGAAGACCTGCAAACGAACTGAGTGCTAACAAGACTGCTAAAACACTAGCGAGTATTCGTTTCATCATCATGTAATCTCTCCTCCATAATTGTCCCTGTTTTGTAACTTACATTAATATACATGACAAAATGGAGCCGTGCCGTTACATATAGACCACAAAAAGATGACGTCATTGTTACTTTTATATTACAAAAGACTCATTTTTTTCAGTTTTTAGTCCTTTTTACATCAAATCGAGGTTTAACTTTCTATTTCAACTTTTTTATATGACAACGTTCGTAACAAAACTAAATCACAATCTCAATTACTTCATTTTTTAGGGTCCAGTTTAAGCTCTGTAAAACAAAAAAACGTCCGGATGCAACATATGTTGCGTCCGGACGTTCATGTTTAATTTTTTATCAAAATTAGGCGAGAATACTCCCACTTCTAAACGAAGTGAAAGTGGGAGATGAATCGCTAGCCTACCTTTCGGGTATACTCCTTTTGAAGGAGGTGAAAAATTTTGTTGAAGCACAAGGCCTACAAATTCAGAATCTACCCCACAAAAGAGCAGGAAATCCTGATTGCGAAGACGATCGGGTGTTCGCGCTTCATCTTCAACCACTTCCTGGCGAAGTGGGATGAAACGTACAAGACCACTGGAAAAGGACTGTCCTACGGTTCTTGTTCCAAAGAAATTCCTTTGTTGAAGCGGCAGTTCGACTGGTTGAAGGAAGTGGATAGTACATCTGTTCAGATCAGCGTCAAACACCTTGCCGATGCGTTTGACCGCTTCTTCAAGAAGCAGAACGAACGCCCTCGTTTCAAGTCCAAGCGCCATCCCGTCCAGTCGTACAAGACCAACATCCAAGGCAAAAACCAGCTTCCTGAAGTCTCGATTGGATGTAACAAGCTCAAACTTCCGAAGCTGAAATGGGTTCGTTTCGCCCACTCGAAACAGGTCACAGGCCGTATCTTGAACGCCACGATCCGACGTAACGCTTCAGGAAAATACTTCGTTTCCCTGCTCGTCGAGCAGGAGATCAACGAACTGCCGAAGACCGGTTCATCCGTCGGCGTCGACGTAGGACTCAAGAA